>NZ_CAJXQY010000005.1 GCF_913058315.1 uncultured Alteromonas sp.
CCCTTGCCGGGTGTGCAGAGGACTTTCACCTCCAAGTCATCAACTCACCACCACAGTGAGTTAAACGGTGTCGAAACACCACGCGCCATGCCCGGCACACCACAAAAAAGCCCGGCGGGTCCGGGCTTTGTTATTAACAGGTGTTAGAGAGGGTTATTTTTGGGTAATCGAATATACCGCAACCGTACCACTGACTTCGTTACCTACGAGCAGCACCGGTGCGCCTGTCGGGCTGTCATCACCCGCTACAAACAACAGGCTTTCAGGCGCTAAATCACCTATTGCATCACCCACTTCCAAACCTTCGGTGACATCGCGATTGTTAATATATTCAACAAAGAACGCATCGTAAGGGTTAGTGATGTCATAAACAAAAATGCCGCCCATTCGCTCAAGCCCGATGAAGGCGTAGGTACGCTCCCCCACCTGACCTACCGTAAGCGCTTCGGGCTCTGGCCCTTTGTTCTCAGAGCGAGAGTCACCTTCGTTTTCATCGTCACCGTTGTTAAATGCAGCGCCATATAAAGAAGCGGTAATGCGTTCGAAGTCATCACCTGAGTCAAATACTACCAGGCCATTTTGATCCCAAATAGTGAATGAACGCGCGCCATAGCTGTAGGCAGCATCATATAAGCCATTACCATCGGCATCGCCCAGTGCGTTAGTGACACGCAGGTCATCCGCTTCGCCATTCATCTGCAATGCTTCCAGAGCCGAGCCAGGTTCTGCGTCGAGCGCCTTAATTTTAACTTCTTCAGTAAACGCCAGACATTCCCTGTCATCCCAGTCCTGTCCACCTGCGGCAGTACAGTCGGTTTCACTCATATCTTCGGAGATAAAGTATTCGCGCGCATCCCCTTCATTGGCGGTTAACAGGAAATCAGCCCCTTTCCAGCTATACATTGCTATGGTGTCGGGCATATAAAGACCGTAAAGTCCTTCATACTGACCAAACCCGACTTCACCGTCTTCCTGTACGTCGATATTTAGCTCTGACCAATCTTTGAACCCCAAACCAACAATATTCATTGTCAGGTTAGTTAAGTCGATAACCGCGACACCATTGTTTTCCTGCAGCGTGACATACGCCATGTCATTACTGGCAGTAATGTATTCAGGCTCCAAATCCTGCGCGACAGAGGTGGTAATAGTTACCCCGTTAATGGTGCGACCCGCAGGATTCGGGAAATGCATCCCCATTTCCATCAGTGCCGCTTTTTGCGAATTGTAAGCGGAGAAGTCCAGCAACGTGGCACTGTCAGCCGGCACGCCATCAACCACTTCAATTACCGCCACAGAACCTTCCGGGTCAATGGTATAATCACCACTGGGCTCGCCTTCATTGGCCACCAGTACTTTGCTGCCATCCGGCGTAAACGTCACCATATCTGGCAGATTACCTACCTCGACCGCCTTCAATAACGTAGGTGCAATGGCCGAAACGCCGGAATAAAACAATAGGTAACCATTATCGGCTTTGGCATCAGCAGGCACGGCAACGGCCAGCAGATCACCTGATAAGGCAATGCTGGTTAGTCCGTCCAGTGCCACACCGTCAACTTCCTCGGGGAGAGTAATCTCAGACCCCACTGTCAGATTCAAATCCGTAACAGGGCTGTCCAGCTCAGCGTCTGATAAATCACTGATATCAACCAGTGCTACCGTATTGGTATCACTGTTAGTCACGTAGACCATGCCAGTCGCCACATCGTACTGTACGATTTCGGCGGCACCTTCGGCCTCCAGAGAAGCACGGCCAATTACCGCCAGTGCAATCCCCTGAAATGCATTCTCCCCATTAGCACCGCTTGGTCCGGCTTCCCCCTGAGGTCCCTGAGCGCCATCACTACCGTCATCGCCATCCAGGCTACAACCGGCTAACAGTCCCGCTATACTGAGCGCAAGTAAACTCGTTTTGAACATTGACGCTTTCATTGCATTTCCTTTCTTATAGTTAATTGAAGTATGCTTAGCAACAAACACTCACTGAATGAACCTTAGCTATTTCAGCGTGTTAATCCTGCTTAAACTCCTAAGCGTAGGAAAACCGGGTGACAGTTTAATGTCCCTTGAGTGACAGAAATGTGAAATTCCGTGCAATGGCACGACTGGCAGATTGAAAAAGGAACCAAATTGATGAAGTTATCAGCGTATGTAATGGCCATGGCAATGACTGCCAGCACCTTAGTGGGGTGCGCAACCTCGCCAACAGGCCGCAACCAGATACTGTTATTTGGCAGTGACCAGCTCAATGCCATGGGCGCCCAGGCCTTTGATGGCATGAAAAGCGAAACACCGGTTTCCAAACAGCCAGCGCAAAACCAGTATGTTCAGTGTGTCGCCGATACTTTATTGCCTTACGTGCCCTCAGGCGTGTATTCAGGCAACTGGGAAGTGGTTGTATTCAATGACGACCAGGTCAATGCCTTCGCTCTGCCGGGTGGCAAAATTGGCGTTTACACCGGGTTATTAAAAGTGGCGAAAAACCAGCACCAGTTGGCCGCCGTAATCGGCCATGAAATTGGCCACGTGATCGCCCAGCACGGTAACGAGCGGATGTCGCAGACTACCTTAATTCAGACAGGTTCGCAGGTGGCCAACCAGGTACTGGCCGCCAATCAGGTCCCGTATAATGCAGAAATTATGGGCGCACTGGGATTAGGCCTGCAGTTGGGCGTGCAACTGCCGTTTAGCCGAACCCATGAATCAGAAGCCGATCTGATTGGTTTGCAACTGATGGCCAAAGCCGGTTTCGACCCCCGTCAGTCGGTCGACCTGTGGCGCAATATGGAAGCTGCCAGTGGTGGTGAGCGTCCCATGGAATTATTATCGACTCACCCTGCACCAGATAGCCGGATTAAGAATCTGCAAGCCAATATGGAAGCCGCTATGGCGGACTACCAGGCCAGCCCCAGCAAAGCAAGTTGCAGCCAGTAACTGAGACACAAAAAAACGGCTCTGAGAGCCGTTTTTTTTATGCCGCTGAGATGTATTACTCGGCGCTTTCTTTCTTCTCAGTGTTATCTGCTTCTTTGAAGAAATGCACATCCATTTGAGGATAAGGGATACTAATGCCCTCAGCATCAAACCGCAATTTAACCGCTTCGGTAAAATCCAGTCTGACGGCCAGATTATCTGACGCTTTCACCCACGGGCGCACAGTGAAGTTGACTGAACTGTCACCTAACTCTGCTACACCAATCAAACATTCCGGTTCTTTGAGAATACGCTCTTCTGCATCAACCAGCTCCCGCAGAATATTCTTCGCTTTAAGCAGGTCATCGTCGTAACCAATACCGAAAGTCATATCACAACGGCGGGTTTCCTTAGCGGAGTAGTTAACGATGTTATCGCTGTAAATTTTACCGTTAGGGATAATAATTTCTTTATTGTCCAGCGAAGTCATAGTTGTAGTGAAGATACCGATATTCTGGATAATCCCTGATGTTCCAGCTGCTTCAACAAAGTTACCTTTTGAAAATGGCTTAAACACCAGCAACATAACCCCGGCGGCAAAGTTCTTCAACGAGTCCTGCAAAGATAAGCCTATGGCCAAACCCGCAGCACCTACAATTGCAACCAGTGAAGTGGTGTCTACTTGCAGTTGGTCTAAAGACGCTACAATAACAAACAGCATCAAAATTGCAGATAAAATTGATTCAACAAAGTTGATGAGCATTTCGTCATATTTCGACTTCGCCATAACTCGACGGAAGATCGATAGCAACAGACCCACAATGATCCGACCAAGTATAAAAATAACGATTGCCATCACAATATTAATACCCCATGGAATGGCATAGGTATTGATGTACATATCGATGTCTTCTTGAGTGAACATACTAAAATTCCTTTAATGTTTAGCTAACAGTAAGTTACCAGTGTTGATGTGAATCACGCAACAGAATTACGATATTGAGCTATAATTTCACTAAGTTGTCACACCCAACGCGTACTATTTTTTACAGGCTTTACTACTCTAATTGCTAATCATTTGATTGCATTTAAGTTTTTAAAAAAGGCCGCCTGAGCCCTTTTTTTTACTGGATCTGACGGCTCTAAACGACTATATTTTTTAACGCAAATTTTCCTACTAGCGGAAATATGAATGCGTCCAAAAAGGTATTTAGGGTCATTCAGAAGTATTTGTAAGCATGCCTATGCATCATGTCTGGTCTGGCATAGTGGTGCAACTGCTTATAATCAGTAGAAATTTTTTAAGGAATAGAAAATGTTACTACTTAGTTGTTTATTTATTGTTGTGTTATTTATTCTTGGTTACGCCCTTAAAGGCGACAAGGGAAAACACACTGTTCATGCTCGCCGCAACAAATCGATGGCGGTCAATCAGGTACAATCAATCAATACTTTTGCTTCGAAGTAGCAGTCAGTATCGCTGTAATAGCGTTGACTGTTGCAGCGACGTATTGTTGTACTCACCACATAATGAAAGCTAAACTGTCTGCCGTTTCATTCAGGTAAGATAGTAGTTATGCGCATCCCACGTTTATTTCACCCCGATACCATCACTGTCGACAGTGAGTTAACCTTAACAGCTGATGCTGCGCATCATGTTGCCAATGTGTTGCGCCTGAAAAGCGGTCACCCGGTGGTGCTGTTTAACGGCGACGGCAACGAATATCCCGCAACTATTATTCTGTCCCAGCGACGTCAGGTAGTTATTGAAATCGATTCGCGACTGGCTATCGACCCGCAGTCGTCACTGCCTCTGCACTTAGGCCAGGGGGTTTCAAAAGGCGACCGGATGGACCTGGTACTGCAAAAAGCCACAGAGCTTGGCGCCACCACAATCACACCGCTGCTTACCGAGCGCTGTCCGGTGAAACTGGACGAGGCCCGCTGGCAGAAAAAAATGCTTCAGTGGCAAAAAATAATTCAGGGCGCTTGTGAACAATGCGGCCGCAATACCCTGCCTGAATTAAAGCCGGTCACTGCGTTAAAAGACTGGCTGGCAGATTCTACCTCGCAAACCCGCTTAGTATTATCCCCCGGCAGCCAGCAACGCCTGTCTCAACTGTCGGCAAATCAGGCAGGCTACCGGCTATTGATAGGTCCTGAAGGCGGATTATCGGAAACCGAAGTGCACCAGTCTCAGGAGACCGGCTTTACGGCTTGTTCACTGGGACCAAGAATTTTGCGTACAGAAACTGCGGCGATCACCGGTCTCTCTGTATTACAGGCTACTTTTGGCGATTTATAGCCATCGTCAGAAACGGTGGTCAGTCGTTGTAAATGACGAATAAATACGACCAGTCACCGGGGAATGACTTGAATTACGCGGTGATTACCTCCATTTTTGTGTTATCAGATTAAAGAGAGTGCGCTATGACTTATACCGTTGGCGTGGTAATGGACCCCATTGCCAAAATAAAACCAGAGAAAGATACCAGTTTCGCGATGATGTTAGAGGCCCAGCAACGGGGCGCTAAGGTTATTTATCTGGAGCTTAAAGATTTGTACATCGACAATGGCATTCCAAAAGCCATTGGTTATCCGGTGACGGTGAGGGATCAGGCGACTGACTTTTACACCCTGGGTGACGAACAGCAATATCTGCTCGGTGACCTAGACGTTATCCTGATGCGCAAAGACCCGCCCTTTGACAGCGAATTTCTGTACGCCACTCACATTCTCGATCTCGCCGAACAGGCAGGTGCTTTAGTGGTTAACAAACCCCAGAGTCTGCGGGATTTTAATGAAAAATTGTTTACCGCCTATTTCCCTCAGCTCATTCCGGATACGCTGGTAACTCGCAATGCCGGCTTAGTACGCGAGTTTCATGCAAAACATAAAGATGTTATCTGTAAACCTCTTGATGGCATGGGTGGCGCATCCATTTTCCGCATAAAGGAAGATGGCACAAACCTGGGCGTTATTATTGAAACTCTGACCAACAACGGCCAGTGTCAAATGATGGTTCAGGCCTATCTGCCTGCCATTCAAGATGGCGACAAGCGGGTACTGATAGTCAACGGCAAGGTAATGCCTTATTGCCTGGCACGACTGCCTTCAGCCGGTGAGACCCGTGGTAATCTGGCCGCTGGCGGAACCGGTCGACCGCAGCCTATTAGTGACAGCGATCGGGCATTAGCAGAAACCATAGCACCGGTATTAGTGGAACGCGGGTTAATGTTTGTCGGCCTTGACGTCATTGGTGATCGCATCACCGAAATTAACGTTACCAGCCCAACTTGTGTTAGAGAAATCGAACGTGCGTACGATATAAATATAACGGGCGAGTTATTTGACGCCATTGAAGCTAAACTTAACTAAACCGTCCGTATTCTGTAAGTCGACCCGACGAGGTACTGAACATGACCGAACTAAAAAGTCTGGCTAATCATTTTTTGATTGCTATGCCGTCCATGGAAGACCCGTTTTTTTCGCGCAGCCTGACCTATATTTGTGAACACAACGAGGAAGGTGCCATGGGCCTGGTGGTTAACCAACCGACCAATATGAACCTGAAAGAGTTGCTGGAACAGGCCGATAAAGACGCAGAAGTCGATGATGAAAAAGGCCAGCAGATTGTGCTGGCGGGTGGGCCGGTGAGTCAGGAACGGGGCTTTATTTTGCATAGCCCTCAGCCTGGCTGGAGCTCAAGTCTGAACCTGACCTCAGAGATTATGGTCACCACTTCAAAAGATATTTTGAGTGCACTGGGCAATCACCGGGGACCCGACCAGGCCATTATTACGCTAGGCTATGCCGGCTGGAGCGCGGGTCAACTGGAGCGGGAAATACAGGAAAACTCCTGGTTAACCATTGAGGCAGATCCGAAAATTCTGTTTGATACGCCAATCCATCAGCGCTGGGAGTTAGCCGTCAGCAGCCTTGGTATTGATGTCTGGCAGATCGCGCCGGAGGTCGGTCATGCCTGATGCCGGGCAACGCACCGTCCTGGCTTTCGATTTCGGCACTAAAAGTATTGGTGTGGCCGTTGGTCAGGAAGTCACCGGCACCGCCGCTCCGCTGGAAGCCCTTAAAGCGCGTGATGGGATTCCTGACTGGGATAAGATTCAAAAAATCTATGACGAATGGCAACCGCATATAGTGGTTGTGGGTCTGCCACTGAATATGGACGGCACTTCACAAGCCATGACCAAACGGGCACAAACCTTTGCGAATCGTTTACACGGGCGATTCAACACCCCGGTTGCAACCTATGATGAACGCTTAAGCACCGCCGATGCCCGCGCAACCCTTTTTGAATTGGGAGGTTATAAGAAACTAACCAAAGGCAAAGTCGACAGCGTGTCAGCGTGTCTCATTTTTACCAGTTGGTTTGAAAGCCTCTGGGATTAACGTTCCCCTCCGCAAAATACAATTCACTTGATCAATTAGCACTATAAAAATCATACTAAATAGTTATAGCCATCACCCCGCGCATCCCTCACACTGACGAAAATTCCAACAGTAAGGGAATGTCGATGTCTAAATTTATTGAGCTCATAGAGAAAGTCCTGCTAATTCTTATTATGCTGGCGACGTTGGTGGCGGTAGGTGCAGAGATTATGCACATGGTTGAATACCGTACCGTAGAACTCTCTGACCTGCTGTTGCTATTTATCTACGCCGAAGTTATGGGCATGCTGGCTGCTTATTATAACAGTAACCGCATTCCGGTTACCCTGCCGCTGATTATAGGTATGACGGCGCTTAGCCGAATGATTATTCTGCAGAGTAAAGAACTGGATAAAATTGTCCTGCTCTACGAATCAGGCAGTATTTTATTGCTGAGTATTGCCGCCCTGATCATGAGCATCAAAGATAAATACAGTCTCGATAAGTTAAAGAACCGCGTTATCCGCCAGCCGGACTAGTGTTCATCAAACAGTGTCTTATTACGAATGTACTTTCGCATGTAATGGTAAGTAATAGGTCGTAACAGCCAACTCTGCAGCGACTTTAAAAACCGTTCGTGGGTAGGCGTGTTTTCGTAAATCTGATCATCATGCAACCATAACATTTTCCCTACGTGCCAGAAGTAGTAAGGAAAAGGCGGCATAAAGGTCACCATGTCAAGATCGCAACAAATGCGATAGGTTTTTTGGTGCAACAGATAGTGTTTATTCCAGGCCCGGGTCGCTACGGCCGGCTGACCAAAGGTGACTACCCGCTTAACCGCTTTTTTATTTTGCCGTTCAAAGTAATCGGCCATCAGCACCGCCACGGCTCCGCCGGAGGAGTGGCCGGTAAAGGTAAAGCGTTTCCCCTGTCGACGAAGAGGCTCGAGTACCCTGACCAGCAATTCTCGTAACGGCAAGGCTTCGTTAATGGTTTTGGTACTGGAAAACATCGGTTGGTTAAGCAGTCGTTTAAACCCCCAGTGAACGTAAAAATGACGGTCGACCTGGTGAACTTTGGCCGGTACAAACACCATATTGGCCAGCCAGTCACGTAAGCCCAGAGAACCTCTGAACACCACGATCACTTCTTTTTTATTGTCCATCCACAGAATACGAACGCTCATTCGACCGTATTTATCGACTAACTGGCGTTCATGAAATGGGTCCAGAGCTTTTCGATAATTCTCTTCGGCATCAGGATAGGCGAGCTGACAGAGAATGGCATACCGCTCGTATTGATAGCGCTTCAGTTTTTTCATGCAATTATAAACAGACAGCGAACAGGGATTGGATGGCACTAATATACGGGAAACTGCCGTCATTAGTACAATCTCTTTGTGGTTAAGCTAACACTTGGGGGACTGGCAATTCCAGCAAAGATTAAATTCAGCGTCCTGGGGTTCATGACAAGTTTTACACACCCAGGCTACCGCATCGCTGTCTTCTTTGAGCGACTTTAACACCGCTTCAGCAAATACCAGATCGTCGCCATTAATTAACCGCAATTCCGGTTCCAGGTCCTGCGCAGGCAGTTCGCCCATGGCACCACTGATAAACTGATTGCGTACCACACAGGGGATCCCCTGTGTGGTCAGAGCGTCATAGTACTGCTGAATGACAAAAGGTGTCAGCCCTGACTTAAATCTTATCAAGGCTTAATCCATATCGATAGACACGCCGGATAACGACCCGAGGCCGTCACTCTGCGTATTATTCGCGTCCAGTTTCACCATCAGGCGCAAGTCATTAGGTGAATCCGCATGGTGCAATGCTTGTTCAAGGTTGATCCGGCCGGTTTTATACAAGTCAAACAGCGCCATATCAAAGGTCTGCATGCCCTGCTCTTTGCCTTTTTCCATGGCTTCCTTAAGACTGCCAATTTCATTGCGTTGAATAAGGTCCCGAATCAACGGCGAGTTCAGCAAAATTTCAATGGCGGCCACCCGGCCTTTACCATCCACCGTAGGCACCAGTTGCTGAGCCACGATGGCCCGAATATTCAAACTGAGGTCAAAACGCAATTTGTCATGCTGGTCCTTGGGCGCCAGGTGCATGATCCGTTCAATGGCCTGGTTGGCATTGTTGGCGTGCAGGGTTGCCACACACAAATGGCCGGTATCAGCGAAAGACATGGCATATTCCATGGTTTCCATGGAGCGGATTTCACCTATCAGGATCACATCCGGCGCCTGACGCAATGAACTTTTCAGTGCATCATCAAAAGACTGAGTATCAATGCCTACTTCCCGCTGCGTCACTACGCAGTTTTTATGCTCATGAACAAATTCGATGGGATCTTCAATGGTCAGGATATGACCATGGGAATGCGTATTGCGATGCCCAATCAAAGCTGCCAGAGAAGTAGATTTACCGGTGCCGGTGCCCCCTACAAACAATACCAGGCCGCGCTTGGACATGATAATGTCTTTGAGTACCGATGGCAGTCCAAGATCTTCGGCATTCGGAATTTGCGTGACGATGCGCCGGATAACCATACCGGCTTGATCTCGTTGCCAGAAGGCACTGCAACGAAAGCGTCCGATGCCGTCCCGGGCAATAGCGAAGTTACACTCTTTGGTGGTATGAAACTCATCGCGCTGTTTATCACTCATGGCTTCATGAACCAGCTCAAGGGCAGCCTGATCGGTCAGCGACGTTTCCATTAACGGCGTCAGTTTCCCGTTAATCTTGGCACTTACCGCAAAGCCGGAGGTAACAAATAAATCCGAGGCATCCCGGTCCACCATATTCTGCAAAAGCTGATCAAGCATATGATTACTCCTTAAAACCCAGGACGCTGTTTATCAACCATTTTAGCCATGGCATCCTGCTGAGTAATGACGCCAGTGGCGACCAGGCGTTGCAAGCACTGGTCCATGGTCTGCATGCCATGGGATTGTCCCGTTTGGATTACCGAGTACATTTGCGGCACTTTATCTTCTCGAATAAGGTTGCGAATAGCCGGAATACCGACCATGATTTCATGCGCGGCTACCCGGCCTCCGCCGATTTTTTTAAGCAGAGTTTGCGAGATAACAGCGCGCAGTGACTCCGACAACATCGACCGCACCATGGCTTTCTCTTCGGCTGGAAACACGTCGATTATACGGTCGATGGTTTTGGGGGCCGAGTTGGTGTGCAGAGTACCAAACACCAGGTGGCCGGTTTCGGCCGCGGAAATCGCCAGACGAATGGTTTCCAAATCCCGTAACTCACCCACCAGAATCACATCGGGATCCTCACGCAGGGCAGAACGCAGTGCGTTAGAAAAACTGTGCGTATCGCGGTGCACTTCACGTTGGTTGAGCACGCTGAGTTTGTTTTCATGGACAAATTCGATAGGGTCTTCGATGGTCAGTATGTGCTCTCGCTTGTGCGAGTTAATGTGATCGACCATGGCCGCCAGCGTGGTACTTTTACCCGAGCCGGTGGCGCCGGTAACCAGCACAATGCCCGTCGGCTGATTGATGATCTCTTTGAAGATGGCAGGCGCGCCTAAATCATCCAGTGTCAGCACTTTGCTGGGGATAGTCCGCAAAACCGCCGCTGCACCGCGATTCTGAACAAAGGCGTTAACCCGGAAGCGGGACAGATCTTTCACCTCGAAGGAAAAATCGGTTTCGAGGTTTTCTTCGTATTCTTTACGTTGTTTGTCGTTCATTATTTCATAAACCAGTGCATGCACCTGTTTATGATCGAGCGGGTCAACGTTTAACCGACGCATTTCGCCATCCACCCGGATAATCGGGGGAAGCCCTGCGGACAAGTGAAGGTCTGATGCGTTATTCTTAACACTAAATGCTAAAAGTTCGGTAATATCCACAGCCTGACTTCTCCATAACCTGTAGGTGAGTTGTATTAATGCAAACAATAGCAGATCGACTGATAAACGCACATCAAGAAATCGATAACGCCGTAGCGTCTGCTAACCGTAATCCTCATTCTGTCCGATTGCTGGCGGTTAGCAAGACCAAACCCGTATCAGATATCGAGCTAGCGTATGAAGCCGGACAACGATTGTTTGGCGAGAACTACATCCAGGAAGGGGTGGATAAAATTCAGACCCTAAAACACCTGTCAGACATTGAATGGCACATGATTGGCCCCATACAATCCAATAAGACAAAAATTGTCGCAGAGCATTTTGACTGGGTGCAGTCGATTGACCGTTTAAAAATTGCCAGACGACTTAATGACCAGCGCCCTGAGGGCATGCCACCGTTGAACGTGTGCATACAGCTCAACATCGAGCAGGAAGACTCAAAATCTGGCATAGTGCCCGAAGCGCTGCCGGGCCTGGTGCAAGAAATACTTAATCTGCCAAGGTTATCATTACGTGGAGTAATGGCGATCCCGGCCGCAGAGGTAACACCAGAGGCGCAGGGTCAGACACTGACTGCATTGCAGTCAATATACAATCAGCTTGCGGCGCAGGTCGACACCGTAGACACTCTGTCAGTGGGCATGAGCGGTGATATGCGTCAGGCTATTGCCCATGGCTCTACCATGGTACGAATTGGCACCGCTATTTTTGGTGCCAGAAATAAACAGAATTAAAGGAGACTCATGCAACATCGTAAACTTGCATTTATCGGCGCGGGCAATATGACCCGCAGTATTGTGGCCGGACTGGTAGCGTCCGGGTATCCCAAAGACGCCATCATAGCCAGTAACCGCTCGCGGCCAAAACTCGACGCCTTACAGGAAGAACTGGGTATTAATGTGACCCAGTCAAACGATGAAGCCTGCCAGTTTGCCGATGCAATTGTGTTATCTGTTAAGCCACAAATGATGGCTGACGTCTGCGCGGCCATGCAGCAAAATACTGACTTCGCGGGTAAGTTGTTTATTTCTATTGCCGCGGGCCTGCCGGTTGCCCGGCTGCAGGAAATGCTGGGTGGAGACTATCCGGTGGTTCGCGTAATGCCCAACACACCGAGTCTGTTAGGCAAAGGCATGTCAGGGCTTTATGCCGACGACAGTGTGGTGCAAGCCGATCGTGATTACGTGGCAGATGTAATGGGCGCAGTGGGTAAAACCCTGTGGGTAGAAAAAGAAGACGACATTAATGGCGTTATTGCTGCAGCAGGCAGTAGCCCGGCCTATTTTTTCTTATTCTTACAGGCTATGCAGGAAGAATGTATGGCCCAGGGATTTTCTCAGGCGGATGCCCGCGTATTAGTGCAACAGGCCATGCTGGGCGCAGCCGAAATGGTCTGCGAAAACCCACAGCTGGAGCTAAGTGAGCTGCGTGCTCAGGTAACGTCAAAAGGCGGAACCACCGCAGCAGCGTGTAACTCACTTATCGACAGTGATTTGCAGGGCATCGTTGCCAAGGCAATGCAGGCCGCGGTCGCGCGTGCTGAAGAAATGGCTACATTATTTTAGATAGGAACAGGCAATGAGCGCTTCGGTTTTTCTGATCACCACGTTATTCAATCTCTATTTGATGGTGGTGTTATTGCGGCTTTGGTTACAGATGGCCAGGGCTGACTTTTACAACCCGTTTAGTCAGTTTGTGGTAAAAGCCACCCATCCCATCGTCGCGCCAATGCGGCGGATCATCCCCTCCATTGGCACTTTTGATGTCGCCACCCTGGTGCTGGCTATTCTGGTCGCCGTGGCGAAATACCTGGTGCTCAATCTACTGTTTGGCGGCAATATCAACCCTATAGGACTAGTTGTTATCGCTTTACTGGATGTGTTGAAAGAATTTCTCACACTGGTGTTCTGGGTGCTTATTTTGCGCGCGGTACTTAGCTGGGTCTCACAGGGACGTAACCCTATAGAGTATGTCATGCAACAGCTCACCGAACCATTCCTGGCGCCTATCCGGCGTATTATTCCGCCCATTGGCGGGCTTGATTTGTCGGTGCTGATTGCGATTATTGCCCTGCAGGCCTTGCAACTGGTACTGCGTGATTATCTGCCCTTTTATTAAACTGAGGTGCGCTATGGGTCGACATATGGGTCACAATAAATTTCGCAACATGCTGTTTGCTTTGTTGCTTTTGCCGTTGGCAATGACGGCCAGCGCCGAGCAAAAAGAACAGCTGGGTGAGTGGGACGTTCATTATATCGTGGTTAACTCTACGTTTTTCAGCCCCGAGATAGCCCGACAGTACGGTGTGGTGCGCAGTAAATATAATGCGCTGGTCAACATCTCGGTGCTTAACAGTGACTCCCAGCAGGCTCAAACAGTGGGCATGCAGGGCACGGCCACCAATCTGCTGGGTACCGAGAAAAAGCTGACGTTAAAAAAAATTCAGGAAGGCGACGCCATTTATTATCTGGCGGTGTTTAATTTTCGCAATGAAGAAACTTACCGTTTCAATATTGAGATACGCCGCGGCAATACGGCAGAAACCCTGAAGTTTCAACAAAAAATGTACGTCGACTAACGCTTAGCGCGCCACACCGGGGCCGGATAAACAGCCCCCGGTGTGGCGTGGCCAGAAGGTTATCACAACAGTTACGGAGCTCTCCGGGTGGCACACAAAGTCCGGCATAAAATTACGGCTACAGCAAAACAGGCGCATCAGGGATTTGTGCACAGCCTGACGTCACTTTTTACCATTACCCCCATTCCCCGTCCCTTATCGTTAATCGGCCTCTGTTCGTTTTGCATGGTTTTACCGCTTATGGTGGGCCTGCTCAGTGGCCATCCGGATATTGGTCTGACGGCTTGTATTGGCGCTCTGCTGGGGTTGTACAGCCCGTCTTTTACACCGGGCTACCGGGCTGTTGCGCTGCTGAAAATGATAGTCCCTTTCGGCGCGTCATTTACCCTGGGTCTCGCTACTCAGCAGCATCTGCCCGCATCCGCCTTCTTTTTAGGATTGGTCGCTGTTATCGCCGTTTACCTTGCCCTGTACAAAAAAATGCGGCCGCCAGCGGGCTTCTTTTTTATAATGGTGTGCTGTCTCAGCAAAACACATCCCGTCACAATGGCCGATATTCCGGCAATCGCCGGGGCATTTTTTGCCGGCAGCCTGATGGTAACGATTGCCGTCTTTCTGCACGACCTGATACTGATAAGAAACAAACCCGACATTGACGCTGTCCCACCGGAGCCCTTCTGGCAAACAGCGGCATTCGTCAAAGCCCTGGTAGTTGGCGTAACCGTGGGAGCCAGTTACTATCTGGCGAGTCTGGGCGGCATTGATAATCCATACTGGGTGCCCATTACCGTAGCCGCCATATTACAAGGGCAACGCATGACTGACTTTTGGCAGCGTTCCGTGCACCGAGCAATTGGTACAGCACTGGGCATGGTGCTTGCGGCCAGCATTTTTACTTTCTCTCCCTCGCCCCTGGTGTTAATAATTTTATTGTTCGCGCTGGCTTTCACCATTGAAATGCTGATCACTAAAAATTACGCGCTGGCATGTGTTTTTATTACTCCGCTAACCGTTATTCTCGCCCACACCGCCCCCATAGGCTACAGTGCACACACGCTGATTATTGCCCGCATGACCGACGTACTAATAGGTGTGGGTTTTGCGCTTGCAGCAGGCGTATTGCTCAAATTATTGCCGGTTGAAAACCGCTGAGCAGTCGCTTTCAGACTACCAAAAGGCTTGTTTTGAACGTGGCATCCATTACACTTTTATCTGAACAATACGGTATATCAATAATAACGACGGAACTCACATTGAAAAAGTTAACCCAGTCCCTGATCACAGGCGTTGGTTTGCTAGGCCTGTTTGGCTGCGCCCCTACGCCACAAAGCAACACAGAGCCTGCGCCAACCTTATCCCTCGAGCGCATTTACACAAACAAAGAATTCAAAAATGAACGTGCGCCCTATTTTCGCTGGCTGGATGATGGCAGCGGTTATACGGTGCTCGAAGCGCGCAATAATGAAACCGCCGAAACCGACGATGACCGTCACGGCGTTAGCGGCAATGACATCGTGTTTTATCAACCCGACGGCAGCGGCCGTAAGGTGCTTGTCACGGTAGAACAGCTTACCCCCGATGGGGCCGATGAAGCCCTGACGATTGAAAACTATAAATGGTCTGAAGACGGTAAGTGGGCGCTGATTTTTACCAATGGTCAGAAAGTCTGGCGTCACCGTACCCGTGGTGATTACTGGGTACTGAACCTTGAGTCTGACTCCTTGTACCAACTGGGGGGCACTACACCAAAAACAACCAGCCTGATGTTTGCTAAATTCAGTCCTGACAGCCACAAAGTCGCTTACGTTCAGGATAACAACATCTTCGTAGAAACCCTGGGTACCCTACAAGTCACCGCATTGACCACTGATGGCAGCGAGACGATTATTAACGGTAATTTTGACTGGGTCTATGAAGAAGAGTTTGGTATTACCGACGGTTTTCGCTGGAGTCCCGACAGCGAAAGTATCGCCTACTGGCAACTCGATCAGTCCGGTGTTGAATACTTCACCATGATCAATAATACCGACTCGCTGTACCCGACTCTGACCCAATTCCCTTACCCCAAAGCCGGTGAGCAAAATTCGGCGGTGAAAGTAGGCGTAGTGGCACTGGCTACTCAAAAAACGCACTGGGCACCACTTAGTGGTGACAACAGAGACCGCTACGTGCCGCGCATAAGCTGGGCTGGCACTGGTGAGGAAATTCTTATTCAGGATGTAAACCGGCCACAAAACACCAATAACTTACGGTTATTTAACTGGCAGGAAAACACCCTGAAAACCATCTATACCGATAAAGATGATGCCTTCCTTGAATGGTATTACGCCGCCGAATGGCAGGAAGATGGCAGTCACTTTGTGTTTCATAGTGAGCGCGACGGCTGGCGTCACCTTTATTCGATTTCCCGGGATGGCACATCGATTGTCGATCTGACACCGGGCGACTACGACATTGTTGATCTCATTACCATTAATGAAGCCACTAACAGTCTTTACTTTACGGCTTCACCCGATGCCCCTGAACAACGTTTTCTGTTTAAAGGATCGCTCGATGGCAGTACTCCGGTGGAACAGGTAACGCCCATGAGCTTTACCGGGAATAACCGTTATTACATGTCTGAAGATGCCAGCTATGCCATGCATACTCATAGCCGGTTTAATCAACCCTCGAGCAGTCAAATCATTGAGACTGCCGGGCATAAACCGGTCACTCAGTTAACCTCCAACGACGAGCTCAAGGCTCAACTGGCCAAGGAAATCCTGCCACAACATGAATTTTTCCGTGTTGAAGCCAGGGACGGGATCCCACTGGACGGTTGGATCATGTTCCCGCCTGACATGGATCCGGATAAACAATACCCGATCATATTTTATGTTTACGGTGAACCCTGGGGCTCTACCGTTCAGGATAGCTGGGGTGGCAGTAGCTATTTATGGAACAGCATGATGACACAGAAGGGCTTTATTATGGTGTCGGTGGATAACCGCGGTACCCGCGCACCAAAAGGCCGTGACTGGCGTAAATCGATTTACAAGAAGATTGGCAGTCTCACCGTACGCGATCAGGCCGATGCCCTGGATGCCATGGCTGAGCGCTGGCCGCAAATCGATACCAATCGCGTTGGGGTCTGGGGTCATTCCGGAGGCGGCAGTTCAACACTTAACCTGCTGTTCAGGCATGGCGATAAATTCCACGTTGGGGTAGCCCAGGCACCGGTGGCTGATATTCGCTATTACGATACGATTTATCAGGAACGCTATGCCGGAAACCCTAAAACCGATCCGGACAGCTATACGCAGACATCACCTATTACCTTCGCCAAGGACTTACAGGGAGAGCTGCTGCTGGTGCACGGGACCGGCGATGACAACGTGCATTATCAAGGCACCGAAGCCCTTATCAACGAATTGGTGAAATATAATAAGCAGTTTGAATTTATGTCTTACCCCAATCGTAGTCACCGAATCAGTGAGGGCGAAGGCACCACATTGCACCTGCAAACCATGAAAACCAATTTCTTTATTGAACACCTGAAGCCATAATTCAGGCCAAAAAAAACGCAGCAAAGTAACACTCTGCTGCGTTTTTTAATTTAATCAACCGCTACTGTTCTTCGCGTAAGAACACCAGTTCCGATGACGAACTTTGCTCTTCACTAAAATAATACCCGGCAGTATCAAACGCCTTAAGTTCCTCTACGTCTTTCACCTGATTCTGCACAATATAACGGGCCATCAGTCCACGGGCCTTTTTAGCGAAGAAACTGATGATTTTGTACTGACCATTTTTATTGTCTTTAAACACGGGCGTTACGATCATGCCATCAAGCGCTGCTTTCTTCACCGACTTGAAGTATTCGTTAGACGCCAGGTTAATCAGTACGTTGTCACCTTGAGCTTCCAGCGCCTCATTAAGCACTTTGGTAATTCGGTTATCCCAGTATTC
Source organism: uncultured Alteromonas sp. (assembly GCF_913058315.1). GTDB lineage: Bacteria > Pseudomonadota > Gammaproteobacteria > Enterobacterales > Alteromonadaceae > Alteromonas. Next base: position 17,720 of record NZ_CAJXQY010000005.1, read on the forward strand.
GTACAGATTTTTACCGCGGGAATTCTCCAGCTTAGTGCCCATTTCCAACCGATAGGCCTGCATCAGGTCAAGCGGTCTCAGCACACCATAAAGGCCCGAAAGGATCCGCAAATGCTGCTGGGCGTAAGCGATATCTTCATCACTTAAACTCTGAGCATCAAGACCAGTGTACACATCACCGTTAAACGCAAACAGTGCCTGACGCGCATTGTTGTCGGTAAAAGGCACGCTGAACTCAGCAAAACGGTTGGCATTCAGGGTCGCCAGTTTATCGCTGATCTTCATCAGCGAACCAAGTTGAGCAGGGCTTAATTCCTTACACTCTTCGGCGAGCGACGACGCATCATCTAAAAGCTCAGGCTGGGTATATTCGCTAACCGGAACAGAGGACTCATAATCTAAATTTTTGGCTGGGGATACAACAACTAACATGCTTTCTCCTATTTCTTTACCACCGAGTATACCACTGTTATTTACCTCAATCAGGCGCTAAAAATCGATTAGCTGGTTCAATAAAATGGGTCAGAACGCACCACAGAACAGGTTTTACCCATGCCGGTGCTTATGAAAACTGTACAGCGCTTTATTTTAAACCGATAGCACGCTGGCAGCGGTTAACCTGAACCGAAGATTGTTATACACTGAGGATAAACACGTCATAAAAATTCACGACGGCACCCTACAGCAAATTTAACCGGCCCGTTCCACAACTTGTGATGGCACGGCCCCCACTTATTCAGGATAGAACAGACTATGAGTAACCAGCTTGAATCGCTCCGTAAATTAACCACTGTTGTTGCCGACACTGGCGACATTGATGCCATTAAAAAATATCAGCCTGTGGATGCTACGACTAACCCATCATTGTTGTTAAAAGCGGCGAGCCTGCCTCAGTATGCAACGCTGATCGACGAAGCCGTCAGTTGGGCAGCCAGTCAGTCTGATGATGCAGAGCAACAGCTTACCGACGCATCAGACAAACTGGCAGTCGCCATTGGCAAAGAGATTTCAGGCAGTATTCCTGGTCGTATTTCCACCGAAGTTGATGCACGCCTTTCCTTCGATACGGATGCCACCATTGCGAAAGCGAAAAAATTAGTCAAACTGTATGCCGATGCCGGTATCGACAAGTCAAAAATCCTTATTAAGATTGCCTCTACCTGGGAAGGTATTAAAGCGGCAGAAGTGCTGGAAAAAGAAGGCATCAACTGTAACCTGACGCTGTTATTCAGCTTTGCTCAGGCGCGGGCGTGTGCCGAGGCTGGCGCATTCCTGATCTCCCCGTTTGTTGGTCGTATCCTGGACTGGTACAAAAAAGCGACCGGTAAAGACAGCTACGCGGCTAACGAAGACCCGGGTGTGGTTTCTGTTACCAGCATTTACAACTACTACAAAGCCAATGGTTATAACACTATCGTAATGGGCGCCAGCTTCCGTAACATCGGTGAAATCCTTGAACTGGCCGGTTGTGACCGTCTGACCATCAGCCCGCAACTGCTTGAAGAACTGGCCAACGCGCCGGGTGAAATCGCCGCCAAACTGACCGACAACGGCGCAACCGAAAAACCGGGTGCGGCACTTACCGAATCTGAGTTCCGTTGGGATATGAATGAAGATGCCATGGCGACAGAGAAGCTGGCAGAAGGTATTCGCAACTTCGCAGCCGACCAGGAAAAACTGGAAACAATGTTAAAAGACAAACTTAATAATTTGTAATACAATATTATCATTGTGTTAAAATTATTTCACCATCTTTACTGATTAGTTTTGTAGGACATAAGTATGACGACGCTCACGGAATCAGCCCAGTGGCAAACGCTTGAATCACTGGCTCAACTGGTAGAAAAAGAACATATGCGGAACTGGTTCGCCAGTGACGAAAACCGCACCGCAGAAATGAACGCGGAAGCTTGTGGTATTTATATCGATTTTTCCAAAAACCGAGTCACCAAGGATGTGCTAAAAGCGCTGTTTGACCTGGCTGATGAACGTGGTGTGGCCCAGCATCGTGACGCGATGTTTAACGGCGATGTTATCAATAATACCGAGGGGCGTGCCGTGCTGCATACCGCCCTGCGAAACTTTTCAGGTCGCCCGGTAATGGTCGACGGTGAAGATGTGATGCCGGAAGTGCTGGCCACGTTGGAAAAAATTGAGGCGTTCACGCACAGTATCCACAGCGGTGAACACAAAGGCTACACCGGCAAAGCCATTAAGCACATTGTGGCAATTGGCATCGGCGGGTCTTTTTTAGGGCCTAAAATTATGACCGAAGCACTCAAACCCTATCAGCAGGATGCGGTAAAAGTGCATTTTGTGGCTAACGTTGATGGCTGTCATATTACCGATGTACTGAGCAACATGGACCATGAAGACACGCTGGTTGTAATGTCTTCCAAGTCTTTCTCAACCCAGGAAACCTTGCAAAATACGCTGACCGCCAAAGACTGGTTTCTTAAACAGGGTGGTAAGCAGGAAGACATCGCGAAGCATTTTGTTGCCGTGTCTTCCAATGTAAAAGCCGCCACTGAGTTTGGTATTGCCGAAGAAAACATCTTCCCTATGTGGGACTGGGTAGGCGGTCGATATTCTCTGTGGTCTGCGATTGGCCTGCCTATTTCATTATGTCTGGGATTTGCTAACTTCAAAGGCCTGCTGGAAGGTGCTTTTGCTATGGATGAGCATTTTAAATCCGCGCCCAATGAAAAGAACCTGCCCGTGATCCTGGCCATGCTGGGCATTTGGTACCGCAACTTCTTTGGTGCCCAGTCGCACGTCATGTTGCCTTACTACCATTATCTGCGCGGCTTACCGGCGTATGTTCAGCAGCTCGACATGGAAAGTAACGGTAAAATGGTCACTCAGGATGGCGATGCTATCGGATACGAAACCGGCCCCATTATCTGGGGAAGCGAAGGGACAAACGGTCAGCATAGTTTCCATCAGCTCATTCACCAGGGTCACGGCGTTATCCCGGCAGACTTCCTGCTGCCATTAAACGTGCCTAATCAGGACGACACCCATCACGCTATGCTGGCCTCTAACTGCTTTGGTCAGGCTCAGGCACTGATGCAGGGCAAATCCTTCGAGGACTGCTACGCAGACCTCGCCGACAAAGGGCTGGATGAAGCAGAGCGTAAACGCCTGGCTCAGCATAAAACCATGCCGGGCAACAAACCCAGCAACACCATTTTATTCGAAAAGCTGGATCCGTTTACACTTGGCGCGCTGGTTGCAATGTATGAACATAAGGTGTTCGTACAAGGTGTTATCTGGCAGCTTAATTCATTTGACCAATGGGGCGTAGAATTAGGTAAAGTCCTTGGAAATCAAGTGTTAGCAGGGATTCAGGGGAATACAGAAGCAGAGACTTTTGACAGCTCAACCCAGGATCTGATTAACCGCTTTAAGCAAGCCAATGCACCAAAATAAACATTACTGGTTATAATCTGAGCCAATAATGTGCAAAACAGAGGGAACCGCTCACGGGGTCCCTCTGTACATACGGACACCACGGATTGTCATCGCAGCGTCACAAATTGTTAATTAAAAGTAAACAAAAGTATTTTAATCTAACGATAGCTGTGGTACAAAAATTGTCAGGGGTCAATAAAGACACACTGACAGTGTAGTTAGCGGTAATAACAAGGAGATCTCCGTGGATACTTCAGATCTATTTGCAATGCTTAATCTAGACGAAACTTCAACCAAAACCAAAAGTAAAAAACGAAAGTGGAGAGAAATCGAAGCAATTAAAGACCGGTATCAGTTAGAAAAGGAACTCGCTGATATCGACATGAGTTTTGACCTGGCTTTAGAAGACAGCGCTCGCTAAGAACACACAACGACCACATCATTGATGTGGTCGTTTGCGTTTAGGGTGTCTGGTTTTTAAATCAGGCTACAAAGATGCTTGTTAACTGGCAGTTTATACCAGCCAGTTAATGGGTGATTTATTCTGGCTACTCAGAAGCTGGTTGGTCTGGCTGAAGTGTTTACAGCCCAAAAATCCCCGGTGTGCAGACAACGGTGAAGGATGAGGTGCACTCAGTACGTGATGCTTACTGGTATCGATATTCATGCCTTTCTTCTGTGCGTGACTGCCCCAGAGTAAAAACACCACACCTTGCTGGTGATGGTTAACCGCATCAATTACGGCATCAGTAAACGTTTCCCAGCCCCATTTAGCATGACTGTGGGCCTTGCCCTGCTCTACCGTTAATACTGTATTTAACAGCAATACGCCCTGCTCTGCCCAGCTTGTAAGCGTACCATGTTGTGGTATTACAAACCCATCGATGTCGGCATCGAGTTCTTTATAAATATTGACCAGCGAAGGTGGCGTTTTAACGCCGGGTAACACCGAAAAACACAAACCATGCGCCTGGTCCGGACCATGATAGGGATCCTGACCAAGGATTACCACTTTCACGCTTTCCAGCGGTGTGTACTTTAGCGCATTAAATACGTCTTGCTGAGGCGGATAAATCGCTTTACCCGCCTCCCGCTCAGACTCAATACGGGCCATTAGCTGCGTAAAATAATCAGCCTCTTTGTGTGGCCCCAGGGCGTCCTGCCAGGTGAACATTACTCGCCTTTAAGTAACGCAATCATATGCGCCTTAAGGGCTTCATAATCGGCCGGCAACTCGGCTTCGAGGCTCTCCTGGTTAGCGCAATCTGCCAGCGGTTTAGGCAGACTCAGCGGTGTACCTAAAACGTTCTCCACGGTTTCGCGGAATTTTGCCGGGTGTGCGGTGCCCAGGAACACGCCCACTTCGTCATCATTCAGATCGTGGCTCACAGCCCGAAAAGCAATCGCCGCATGGGGTTCTGAAGTGTAGCCTTCTTTCAGCAACTGACGCATGGCCAGCTGCGTATATTCTTCGTCCACCGACTCACCACGTAACAGGTCCTTATCCAGGTACCCCTGCTCTACCAGCGCTTCAATGCGCGGCCAGTTGTTTGGCTGGCTGACATCCATGGCATTGGACATGGTCGCTACCGTTGCATTAGGCGCCCACTCACCGGTTTTCAGATAGCGGGGAACCGTATCATTCAGATTCGTCGCGGCAATGAAGCGTTTAATCGGCAGGCCCATGACTTTTGCAATCATCCCGGCAGTCAGGTTACCAAAGTTACCACTGGGTACCGAAAAGACCGCTTTGCTGCGCTTGTCTTCAGGCAGTTGTGCTACCGCTTCAAAGTAATAACAGACCTGAGCTAACAGGCGGCTGATATTGATAGAGTTAGCAGAATTAAGGTGCAGGCCTTCGCGTACGTCAACATCATCAAAGGCGTGTTTAACCATCGCCTGACAGGCATCAAAGTCGCTTTCGATAGCCACGGTGTGGATATTGTCGCCCAGCGTAGTAAACAGCTTTTGCTGCAGCGGGCTGATCTTGCCTTTCGGGAACAGGATAACCACATTGATGTTATCCAGCCCATGGAAGGCATGGGCAACGGCGGCTCCGGTGTCGCCGGAAGTGGCTGTCAGGATAGTGATTGGTGCACCGTCACTGATTCGGGCCAGGCACTGCGCCATAAAGCGTCCGCCAAAATCCTTAAACGCCAGCGTCGGGCCGTGAAATAATTCCAGGCAGTAAGTTTTGTCATTAATCTGCTCAACCCTGGCCGGAAAGGTAAACGCGTCTTTTACGATCTCGGCAACGGTTTCTTCACCCAGTTCATCACCAATAAAGGCCGATAAAATCTTCGTTGAACGCTCAACAAAAGGCATTGCCAGCAATTCATCAATGTTCTCAAAGCGTGGAATGTCAGTGGGGAAAAACAACCCCTGATTACGTCCCAGGCCTTGCTTTACTGCCTGCGAAAATGACACCTGTTCACTTGCATCTTTTAAATTTACCAATTGCACGTACTTATACCTTACTCTTGTTCCTGCTGTGATCCGGCGCCTTTAGCGGGGATACGGCATACATGGCTAAAGCCATCTTCATTTTGAATATAGTTCTCGGTCAGCCAGTTGGCTATGTCGTTCGCCTGACGATAATCATCACACACGGCAAAGACAGTTGGACCGGAACCTGAAATCCCAAACGCCAGCGCTCCGTTTGCCATACTGTAATCCCGGGCTTCGTCGAAAACCGGTAACAATGACTTACGGTAGGGTTCTGCAATCACATCCTGCATGACACTGGCGGCCATGGCATAGTCATCGTTATAAAGTGCGTGAACGAAAATGCCCAGCTGACGACCAAAGGTGAGCGTATCTTTTAACGGCACCGCATTGGGCAGAATGTTCCGCGCAGCAGATGTAGACACACTAATGCCGGAATAACATACTACCCAGTACCAGCTTTTCACCACTGGCAGTGACACAGTAACGTTGTCTTCCTGACCGGTCATCAGTGTCATGCCACCGAGGTAACAGGGCGCTACGTTATCATAATGAACGCTGCCACTGATTTGTCCTTCCAGCTCACCCATCATTTTTAACAGTGTGTTCTGGTCAAAGGGACGTTCGAAATGTTCATTCAGGCCATGAAACGCCGCCACGATCGAGCTTGCGCTGGAACCCAGTCCGCTGCCAATCGGCAGCGATTTTAACAGGGTAATATGCACCGGCGTAGTAGCCAGTCCCTTAGCCTGCATCGCTTTCCCAAAAAAGTGATAACAGTCAGTGACAATGTTTTCATCGGCATTGGCCGGCAGTTTATGGGCAAAGACACCGGCAACAGTCAGTCCGTATTCGTCAGCATCACTGATAATGACTTCGTCACCCAGTAAGTTACCATCCAATGGTTGTAAGGCTGCGCCCAGTACATCAAACCCAAGGCTGATATTGCCTATTGATGCGGGTGCGTAAGCTCTGGTTGTTTTCATTTTTACTAATCTCTAAAACCGGTTAATACGCGTTTTGTTTCCATGGCATGGTACGAAGAATATCAGCAAACACACCAGCGGCGGTTACTGTAGCACCAGCGCCGTAGCCGCGGATAACATAAGGAATCGGCGTATAATAATCACTGTGGATTGCCAACGCGTTTTCACCATCTTTCACTGCTGCCAGTGGGTGTGAGCCCGGTACCGCCTGAATAGTGACTTTGCATTTATCACCCTCAATGGAACCAATGTAACGTAATACTTTACCTTCCGCCGCGGCACTTTCAACCCGCTTGGCAAAGTCAGCATCAAGCCCGGGTAACTGTTCCATAAAGCTCGGCACGTCGCAGTCCTCGGCAAAGCCGGCCGGAAGTACCGATTCAATCTCAATATCGCTGAGTTCAAGTTCTAAATCGGCTTCACGGGCCATGATTAACAGCTTACGAGCCACGTCCATGCCACTTAAATCATCGCGAGGATCGGGTTCTGTAAAGCCATTATCTTTAGCAATAGCAGTCGCCTGGGATAACGTTAAGCCTTCTTCCAGCTTACCGAACACGTAAGATAAGCTGCCCGATAAAATACCTTCAAAACGATGCAGTACGTCACCGGCAATAAACAGTTTTTGCAGATTATCAATAACCGGCAAACCGGCACCAACGGTAGTTTCATACAAGTACTGGCGATTTGTTTGCAGGGCAGTTTTACGCAGTTTCTTGTAATAGGCCAGGCTGTCGGTATTGGCCTTTTTATTTGGCGTAACCACGTGGAAGCCATTTTCCATCATGTCCACGTACTGACTGGCAATCGCCGCATTACTGGTACAGTCCACAATCACCGGATTCACCAGCGCATTGCTGTTTACAAAATCATGCAAACGCTCAACGGAGAACGCATCGGCAGATTCATTTAACTGCGCTTTCCAGTCGCCGTTAACATCCACGCCCTGACTGCTGAGCAGTAGCTTGCGGCTATTGGCAATACCATATACCCGCAGTTGGATGTTGCGGGCCAGTAAAGTAGGTTGCTGCTTGGCAATCTGGCCGAGCAACTCTGCGCCCACCACCCCACAACCCACCAGGAATACGTCGATGGTATGCAGGTCAGAAAAGAAGTTCTGGTGAATCACTTTCACCGCTTTCTTCGCACGCTTAGCTTCAATAACGGTTGAGATAGAGCGTTCTGAAGACCCCTGGGCAATGGCGATATTATTCACCCGGGCCTGAGATAAAGCATTAAAGAAACGTGCCGCCAGACCTTTGGTATGACGCATGCCATCCCCCACCAGGGTGACAATGGCCAAATCGTGGCGGACTTCAATCGGATCCAGCAGTTGGTTTTGCAGCTCCAGCGCAAACGCATCTTCCAGCAGATTCTGCGCACGCAGGGCATCTTTACTGGAGATACAAAAGCTAATGGAGTACTCAGAGCTCGACTGAGTGATCAGGCTGATTGAGATATGCGCATTGGACATCACCTCAAACACGCGGCTCGCCATGCCTACCATCCCTTTCATACCCGGGCCGGCTACATTAAACATGGAGATATTATCCAGTTGCGAAATGCCTTTAACGCTGGTCCAGGTAGTGCTGGCTTCGTTACTGATAAGGGTACCCTGCGCGCTGGGGTTGAGGGTGTTTTTAATTAAACAAGGAATGTGATGCTGGGCGATTGGGCCAATGGTTTTCGGATGCAGTACCTTGGCACCAAAATAAGACAACTCCATGGCTTCCTGATAAGTGAGCTTATCGAGTAATACCGCGCCTTCAACCTGATTCGGGTCGGCATTGTATACGCCATCCACATCGGTCCAGATTTCACAACATTCCGCACCGATACAAGCAGCCAGAACTGCCGCAGAATAATCCGAGCCGTTGCGGCCCAGTGTGACTTTCTCGCCTTCTTCATTGGCGGCCACAAAGCCCGGCATTATGATTAGCTGGCTGCCATCAGAGACCACTTCACTGAAATTGGCTTTACTCAGTGCCACATCGGCTATGCTGTCAAGATAATCGCCATCTGCCACCACGTATTCAACCGGATCCAGAATTTGATTGCGGATACCTTTGGCTGTCAGGATCCCACTGAACAAATTAACACTGATGTATTCACCCAGGCTCATAATGCTGGCGGTGACGGCATCGGGTGAGCGGCCTAACAGTGCAATGCCCTGTAATTGTTTTTTCAGACCAGCCAGATGCGTGGTAATAAAATCATTGATAGTAGCAACATCGAAACCGGCAACCTGTTCACTGAGTTCAGCAGCAATGCCCAGCACTTTGTCATTGAGTTCGCCAAACAGAACTTCGTAGTCTTCTCCCGCCGCAGCTTGCTCACAGAGCGCACCAAGAGCGTTGGTGACGCCTTTCGGGGCCGATAATACTACCGCAGCTCCATTGGCCTGGTGGATCGTCATGCTAATCTCGGTCACTCGCAAATAACGCTGCGCATCGGCCAGAGATGAACCACCAAACTTTAAGACTTTCATTGAATGCTCCTTGACTGCATCGTGTTTTGGGCGTAGCCCATTTTCTTTACCGCAAAAAAAAACCCGCTCTTGTGAGGGCGGGCTTTCGTTGTCTGTTTGCTTACGCGCACTAGCCAGCGACCGCCCTCGTTGAGGTGGTAATAATCATGCCGGTGGTGCTCATAATCGTCTTCATGTGGTCAATTTGCCGTATAGACGTCTATATGTCAACAGCCATTTGCACAATTTTAGACCGTTCCCTGACCTTATTGCGGCGGGAATCTTTATTTTGGGCGCGCATAATATCACGAGAGTACCGCTAACATCTATACCCACAACCCGCCTTTATGCTAAGGCTTAGCAGAGCCGGTCCGCATAATTTGCCGGGCCAGCGACAAAGCCAGCGGTTTATTCGGCGTAGCCGTTACACGCTCATCATCGGCACGCCAGTCAAAATCAGCGTAATATTGCTTTCGGTATTCAGTCGGGGTCACGCCACAGTACTTTTTAAAAGCCGCCAGCATAGCCCGGTGTTCAGCGAAACCGACCTTCCCGGCGATATCGGTGATGGGGATTTGCATGCTTTTCAGTAAGGGTTTAGCCTGATTGACCCTGACCATGGTCAGATAATCTGAAGGGCTGTAGCCGCTGACTTTTTTAAACAACCGCGAAAAGTGCGAATAGCTTACATGTGCCTGTTCGGCGAGGTCTGCAACGGTTAGCGGCTCTGCAAAGGTTTCATTAATCCGGGCAATGCTCTGGCGGATCACCATTTCTTCCCGGGAATCTGCCGCGCCAACCGTCATTGCCGATATCAGCGGCTGCCGTACCAGCAGGACTTCCAGACAGGCAAGCAAAGCGTAGATTTGCGCCTGCAAAGCGAAAAATGAGACCCCTTCCTGCAAGACCAGTTCTAACATCGACAGACACTGAGCGGTTAATTGCCCGGCAGCCACTTGGCCTGCGGTAAAGAAGGCAAATCCTGCCGGTAAAGGATGTGTGTCATGAAATAACACCGGAGAAAACTGCAAAGTGAGTAATGTGCATCCTGTCTGGGTTTCAAGCGCATGGATAAGGTCTGCCCCGATAAAAGCCAGATCGCCTGCCGCCAGCTTAACTTCCTGCTGGTGAACGGTCAGACTTAAGTCACCGCTTAACACATAAATGAGCTCAGGGGCTTCATGCCAGTGTGGCTGACAATAACTGAGTTCGGCGGCAAACATGTTGAGTTGCGCCGAATCATAGGAAATCAACTCACAGGTACCTGCGGTCGCTATCCCCTGATTATCCAACTGAGCACTGTCTAAGCGAAAAGGCTGCACCGACTGGCCCGCTCCATACACGTTATACGTTTAAACCGGTTTAAGCATAACCTATCAGCCACAGTATGGTTAGTCTAACCGACGCCGGTCAGTCGGCCCTCAGGGCCTCCAGCAATTCCTTGCGGCTCACCGGCACATTCAAAAACTCGGTGAGTGCGATAAATAATCCGCAAAAAAGCTCCGGCGCAATCGTTATTAATCGCTCCCTGATCACCGACGCCTCCAGGCCGCTTCGGCTGGCGACCAAAGCCACCACCCGGCTAAATGCCTGCTCGTCTTTTACTACCTGCACCAACGAACTGTCTTCCCTGAGCGGTAAACGATAATTGCTGCCGGCCACCTGCACAGTGGCGCTTAACGGTAACTCCCGGGACGAGGGGCCAACGCTAATGCCATACTTACCCGGCTCGACGATCCAGTCCTTAAGTGCCGGATGCCAGGCCCGAAAGTCGTCCGCCTCAATAGTCAGGCTGACCATTTTCGTTTCACCAGGCTCCAGGGCCACTTTGGCATATGCCTTTAATCCCAGCGGCGGCTGGGCCAGTTCAATACCGGGGAAACTCAGGTAAAGCTGAATAATTTCTTTACCAAACCGAGCACCGGTGTTGGCCACCGTGACATCAACCTGCAGCGATTCGCCAGTACCCAACGTCTTGTTGACCACCTCAATACTGCGGTACTCGAAAGTGGTATAGCTCAGGCCATGGCCAAATGGAAAGCAAGGTGTCATTTTACGCTTATCGTAGTAGCGGTACCCCACGTAGATACCTTCACTGTAATAATGTTTTAACGCCTCACCGGGGTAATGCAGATAAGCCGGGGTTTCTTCCAGTGAATTGGGGACCGTAACGGTCAGCTTGCCGCAAGGGTTCTTTAATCCGAACAGCAAATTCGCCACTGCCCGGCCCACTCCCTGCCCGGCGAAAAAGGTTTCCAGCAAGGCCTTGCATTGACCGAGCCATGGCATAACGACCGCATCGGAATTCATCAGCACTACCACAACATTGGGCTGCACAGCCGCCACGGCACTTAACAATGCGGCATGGCTGGCCACCACATCGAGATGTTGGCGATCGCCGTTTTCGCCATCCTCGCCCACGGCCGTGCTAATGAAGACAATAGCCACATCCGCCGCTTCTGCCTGAGAAGAGGCTAATAACAGCGCCTCTTCAGCGCTTGTTTCGCCATCGCCAACCCCGGCGCTGTAGGTCACCTCGGCTTGCTCACCTGCCACATCAATAATTTCATCCAGTGGTCTGTCGAGCATACTCGGTACCGTTGTAGCACAGCCTGAGCCCTGAATTACCGGGGCATGGGCGGCCGGGCCAAGGACTGCTATGCGAGGCGTGTTCCGGGTATCGAGGGGCAATAGCCCATCGCTATTTTTCAGTAACACGATAGATTCTTCAGCAATGTGCTGTGCCAGTTGGTGATGCCCCGGCATATCCACCGGCTGCGGCGTTTTGCGCCCGGCATTGATACGGTCAATCAGCGCAAGCATGCGCAAACAGGCAGTATCGAGCACCGTTTCGTCAACCGTTCCATTGTCGATGGCTGCCAGCAGTTCGGCTTTATCCCGGGCCACCTCAGGCATGGCCAGATCGTTGCCTGCAAGCAAGGACGCAGGCCGATCTTTCACCCCGTACCAGTCAGACATTACCAGCCCCTGGTAGCCCCATTGCTGGCGCAGAATGTCATGTAATAAACCGCGATGCTGGGAGGTCTGCTGGCCATTCAACCGGTTGTATGAAGACATCACCGTCCAGGGGTCAGCCTTATCAATAGCCCGTTTAAAGCCAGACAGATAAATTTCGTGCAAGGCGCGCTCATCAACAATAGAGTCCATCTCTGTTCGGCGATATTCAGAGTTATTGCAGGCAAAATGCTTGAGGCTGGCTCCCACCCCCTCACCCTGTAACCCTTTTATCAGTGACGCCGCCAGTTCTCCGGTGAGTAACGGATCTTCGGAATAATACTCATACCCTCGACCGGATAACGGCGTTCGGCGAATGTTGATCCCCGGTCCGAGTAAAATATCAACGCCCAGTGCCTGACATTCACGGGCCAATGCCTGCCCCATTTGTGCCACCAGCGCATTGTCCCAGCTACAGGCCAGGGCTGAACCATTAGGGAAGCAGGTCGCTGGCAGCGTGTGCCCGAATAAGGCCTCGCTGCCCTTTTTATCGGAGGGCTCATCGGCACTCTGATTCACGACACCAAGGAAATCAGTAATCGACCAGTTGCCTTCATGGTCGATTTGCTCAGGACTGTAACGCACGCCGTAAGTACCGTCTGTCATGGTGAGCGGTTCAATACCCAGTTCTGGCAACTGCGCCGTTTTCCACAGACCGTTGCCGGTCAGAAGGGTGACTTTGTCGCTAACGGTCATGTCGCTCAAACACTGCTTCGCTGTTCTATTCATGGCGTTCTCCCGCGATTGCCTGCCGGGCCAGTTTGCGCTGGGTAATATTTTCTATAAGGTCGCGGTATGCGGACTCGTTTAGCTGGTAAAAGGCGACCACCAGCATACACAGTATAAACATCAGTGCCGGAAACAGGGTCATGGCAAAGTTTATCCCGGCCACCGCCGCCGCATCGGGTGTGGCACTGGTGTAATCGAAAAAGTCCAGCAGCAGCCCCGCACAACCGCCGCCCAGTGCCATAGCCAGCTTGGTAACAAAGTTATAAAAGCCATAAATCGTGCCTTCGGCCCGGGTTTGGTAGTGCCATTCGGCAAATTCCACGGTATCCGGCACCATCGACCACATGGTGACAAACCCCATCCCCAGCGTGACACTGAACATACAAACGCCAATCATTACTGCGGTGATATTGTCACCGGCCAGAAAATACTGAAAGCACAATCCGCTGATACCAAATAACAAGGCCACCTGGGTAATGGTCTTCTTGCCCCAGCGGGCAATCAGGCGCTCTGAGGCGATGATCCCGCCGGTATAGGCCAGGGTCTGAATGAGAAAAAACGTCGTCAGAAAGTCTTCATCACCGATGACATACTTAACAAAATATACCGCAATGGCCAGCCACACGGTGTAGGCAATGTAGAAAAATAAGGTATAAAAAGACACATTAATTAATGGCTTGTTTTGCAAAATAACCTGTAGGGCATTTTTCGCGTTATCTTCCACGGGGTGACTTTCGGCCTGCACGCGCTCTTTGGTCATGGCGAAACATGCCCAGAATGTGGCCGTCGCCAGCGCCGCGTAAAGCGTTACGGCAACGATATACCCGGTTTGCGGCGAGTCAAAAAGGGCCACCAAAGGCCCGGCAGTGGTCGAAACTACCAAATAGCCAATACTGGCCAGCGCAAAGCGATACACCGACAATGACGCCCGCGACTGTTCATGCTGCGTAAGCATGTTGGTCATGGCAGAATAAGGCGTATTAACCGTGGTATAGGCCAGGCAATAAAGGGTGTAAGAAAACAGCGCGAAGATAAATTTATAATCTTCTCCCACCATCACAAAACACAACACAGTGAGCGCCCCAAGAGGCAGCGCACCAAACAGCAGGTACGGTCTTAACTTACCATGGCGGGTATCGGTGCGGTCTACCGCTACCCCAATCAGTAAATTGAAAACGGCGTCAATAACGCGGGCGGCTACGAAAATGAAGCTGGCCTGAGCAGCGCTTATGCCATACACATCGGTGTAATAGAAGAGCAGAAACAGCGACACAAATCCAAACGACAGGTTTGATGCAAAATCCCCCAGCCCGTAACCAAACTTTTCTTTGGCAGACACAACTACATAGCTCTGATTGGCGGTACCACTCATTAAACCCACTCCGCATTTGACTTCCTCTTCAGGTTAGCAAAATGTTAATTTAACGGCTTTCGATATTTTGCTCACTTCACTACAACATTTTGCTTTATGGCTGCAGCAGACGGTTTTTATTGCTCCCGTAACAAGATGAGGGGCGTTTGAGCTACAAACCGGCATAAAAAAAGCCGCTTGCAACAGCAAAGCGGCTTCCTACACATTCAGCCTGGGATGACTAACTGCCAAACAGCACCATCAGCACAGCAAACACAAAACCAACACCGGCGATTTTAAGCCCGTTTTTAAACGGTAATGCCCGCGGGATAAACATTAAAAAGGCTGACACCACGAAAAACAGCAACGCAATACCAAAAGCAATGTTCATAAAAAACAGGGGGCTGTTGGTAGTTGCTTTATGTAACTTCACCATTTTATTCAGCGGGAACGGGTAATCCTTAGCCGTCACAAGAGCCTGACCGGTTTGTTTATCGTATTCACCCTGGGCAAAAATGATTTTGCCATCAGTCTCCTGTTCCACTTTAAAGCCGCGCATACGCAACTGCTCACCCAGTCCTTTGCCGTTTAGCCCGGCGTCTAACTGGCGATGAGAAGTTTGCTCAAACTTCATAAAGTCAGTCGTTCGAAATATTAGCAACACACCACTAAGGGCATAAACAGCCATGATACCGGCAAGAAAAAAGCCAATCCAACGATGGTATTTTCTAAAGCCATTGTGAAATTTGGGCGACGCCATGAAGGTCCTCTTTAAAACTCGAAATGCAGCAGTCAGTCTGCCTGGGGGTTAATCATCAGGCGCTATTCTGCCGAAAATTTACCGGGGAATACAGTGAATTAACTTTTCTTAACGCTTATCGGTTCGCCAGCCGCGTTGCAGTTACTCACACAACCAGTTAATTGCCTCGCGGGTATCAGTGAAATAGTTGATCTCGCCACTGATAAACCAACTGCCAAGACTGGCCATCAGCGCCTGCCAGTCTGAGTGGCCGACTATCGCAATCTTGCTAAATTCACTGCCATGACGCAGGCCAATTTTAAAATCATCCCAGGCGGCGCGTAATTCCCAACCTTTGAATTCGCTGGCATCAAAGAGCATTTTCACCTGTGGTGATTCAATGGTTTCCAGCGCCCCTTCGAGTAATGGGGTGAACGCTTTATAGTCTTCATGGGTTAACTTTCCCACTGCCTTCATTGACACATAAAGGGTGTTTTCAAACCGTTCAATACCAATTGCAATACCGTGAGTAACCTGAGTCATAAAGCCTCCCTCTACTTAAGTTTTAAAATTAGTGTACTGCAGCGTACTACTATTCATGCTGATTTATATCAACATAACGTAGCAGGGCGTACCGAACCCCAGCCTGCTTATGCTATGTTCTGTTCATTGAGTTTAGTCGGATACTTACCGTGGCAGATAAAGCGCAAGCCAAGAAAATGGCCTATCAGATCATGACCAGCTTTGATAAAAACTATCGCTGGTTCAGTCGTGTCACCCGTGGAGCGCAGGAGCGTTTCGAAAAAGGCCAGTGGCAGCAGGCGCTGGCCGCCTCTAAAGAGCGTATATCATTGTATGAGCAAAGCCTGGCAACGGCTGTGGCCGAACTATATGATTTTATTATGGATCATCGTCAGGACCGCCAGTTCTGGGAGGAACTAAAAAAAGCCTTTGCCGGACTCATCGAAAGCCATCCACAGTATGAACTGGCTGAAACCTTTTATAACTCGGTCATTGGCAAGGTCTTTCGGCATAAATCTATTGATAATTCGATTATGTTTGTTACCTCAAGCCGCTGCTTTTTAGCCGGTCAGGACAGACACAAGGTCATTCACAGCTTTGATACCACCACCACCGTGATGGAAATGTACGAATCCATTTTCGCCCGGTACCGGTTTACTATTGGCTTTGAGGATCGCGCCCGGGACATGCAGCAGTTAGACGATGCACTGCGCCAGCGCCTCAGCAAAGAAGAACTGGCCAGTGTCACCGCTGTTGAAATGCTAAAACCGGTATTTTACCGCGGTAAAGCCGCTTACCTGGTGGGCAGAATCTGCCTGCCTGAGCGGCCGGTGCCTTTTGTTATCGCTTTACACACCAATGACGAACGCCAGATATACGTAGATGCTCTGCTCACTGAAAGGCAGGACCTCAGTGTAATTTTCGGTTTTGCCCGCAGTTATTTCATGGCTGACACCCAGTTCCCGGGCGAACTCGTTGCATTTCTGCACGAACTTTTACCCAACAAAAAGCAGTTCGAATTGTTTATTGCGCTGGGCCACTATAAGCACGGTAAGACAGCCTTTTATCGTAACTTCCTCGACCACATCGACAATTCAGACGACCAGTTTGAAATTGCGCCGGGTATACGCGGGTTGGTAATGATGGTGTTTCACCTGCCCTCTTATGGCGTGGTGTTTAAAATTATTAAGGACGAATTTGCCGAGAGTAAGAAAATCACCCGAGAGCATGTAATCGACCGGTATAAGCTGGTGAAGCTGTCTGACCGGGTGGGTAGGATGGCCGATACGCACGAGTATGTAAATTTTCGCTTTCCGCTCAGCCGAATTTGCCCGGCTTTGCTTGAAGAACTTAAGGACACCTGTGAATCCAGCGTGGCATTAACCGACGATGAGCTGATTATTAAACACCTCTATATCGAGAAAAAGCTCACCCCGCTAAACCTCTACCTGCAGCAGGAAACCGATCCGGATAAGCTGCATAATGCCATTGATGAACTGGGCACCTGCATTAAACAAATTGCCATGGCCAATATCTTTCCCGGCGACATGCTGCATAAGAACTTTGGTATCACCAAACACGGCCGGGTGATTTTTTACGACTATGACGAAATTTGCTGGATGGATGAACGTAATTTTCGCTCAATCCCAAAATCAGACGATCCTTATGCCTTAGACACCCTGTCGGTGGCACCGAACGATGTATTTCCTGAGCAGTTTGAACACTTTATTGTGGGTAAGCGGCCGTTTAAAGAGATGCTCAAAACCCTCCACGGCGACCTGATGACACCACAATACTGGCGAGAGGCGCAGCAGGAAGTATCGCAGGGAACCATCCATAATTTCACTCCCTACCCGGGTTCACGCCGCTTCAGGCGCGCACCGCAAAGCTAACTTCGGCATAAAGGGCAGGCGCCACTTTTGCAAGGTGGCGCTGATTATGAGTAGCTAGAGCAGCGTCGCAAACAGCGCAATACTGATGCCCAGCCCTGCCACAAACATCACACTGCGCAGTTTGTCGATGTCGTACCAATAGCATAATAAATACACAATGCGACAAACAACAAAGGCAACCGCCAGAGATACATGCAATGGGCCGACGGTAGATAGCGCCAGTACTGCCAGCGCTGCGGGCGCATAGTAAGTAATGGCTTCGAAACAATTATAGTGTGCTGCATTAGCCCGGGCACCAAACCCCTGCAGCGATTGTTGCTGAGCACGGGGGTCACGATTATCGTAACCACCAGCGCGCTGCATCGCCACCGCCAGTGGCACTTTGGCCAGAAATGGCATAACGCAAACCAGCATCAGACACAGTAAAAATAGCGTCACCAGGGAACTCCTTTTATTGTATAAACTAACCGTTATTGTTGCTGCATAAAGATGGTGACTTCGGCCATCACCAGGCCAAATTTTTTCACATAGGAGCGGTTCATCAGCGTACCGTCACCCATTGCCCAGAACCAGTCATCGAAGGCCACCTGATAGGTGGTATCGTCAACCGGCAAATCCATCTCATATTGAAAATTAAAAGCATTGCCATAGGAGGTCCCTGTTGCGACCCCCAGAATATCGCCCGCCCGACCTTCGTAGCTGCCGTTGCCAGTCGGCGTTATGCGCCAGGTGCGTTGCATGGGGCCCTCGCCCACTTCATAATCAAAAGATTCATCCAGTACCAGCGTGTCGCCATCCATACTGCCTTTGATGTTTACCGTAAATCGTTGTACCACATCGCCGGAACGATTCTGAACAATTCCCCAGGCTTTTACCTCACCAACAAAAAACGCTTCAAGAGACAGCGGTGGGGTCGTTTGCTGATACTTGCTCCCATCCACCGAGATACTGCAGCCAGCCAGGACCACAACAAAAAGCGTTAACACCAATAAACGATACATCACTATTCCTCCAGTTCCAGTAATTTAGCCCGAAATTCAGGCTCGGTGGTTTGTGGCCCCAGCCAGATATTAAAAAACCATTCGCCAAAGGCCGGGTCGTCAACCTCGCCGACCAGTTTGTCATTGTGAAAAAAACGGGTTATCCCTTCGCCGGTTTTGATTCCGGTGATGGTGTCCTGTTCTTTTACGTCAGGGAAAATTTGCTGCATGGTGCTTTGCCAGCGTTCTATGCGGGATTTATCCGACAGTCCCTGCTCGCGCATTTCTTTAATGGACCGCTCAGCAATATCATCACCATCAAAATCGCGTAAATAGGTGAGAGCCAGCGCAAAGGCGGCTTCTGGTTCCCACTGTCCTTGCGGGGCAAACAACCGGGCATCATAAACATCCCAGAACAAATAGGAATATCGGGCCTCGCCCACCTTCGATGCACCAGGCACCGCCGCACTGATTAATTCGGGAACGCCTGCGCTGGCCTGTACAGCGCTACTCATAATGAGCAATGTCAGGGCGTACGCCCGTTGCAAAGATTTTTTCATAGATACTCCGCAAAACCTGATGCTTCTTATACCCGGCTAGGCTCGTTCATGATCACATCTGCCTGAATGACGATGATTGATCTTTTTAATCGCTGCGATTACCCTGCTCTACTGGTCAATTTTGAACGCCTCTCACCATGCATTCTGGGCACTTGCCACGTCAATTAGGGCTTAGCCTTCCATCCCCGCTGCAGCGTTTTACGCCGGACTGGCCGGGCGCAGAGAAAGTCACTTTATGGGTTAAACGTGACGACCTTATCCACCCCATCATTTCGGGTAACAAGTGGCGCAAGCTGAGTCAGTTGCTGGCAGAGAACGCCTCCACAGCGCAACATATTGTTAGCTTTGGTGGTGGATTCTCTAATCATCTGCATGCCCTTGGCTGGTGCTGCCACCAGTTGGGTATTGAGTTTACGGCGCTGATTCGGGGCAATTATTCTGCTTCACCGACACCGATGATCAACGACCTGTGTCACTGGCAGGCCAATATTCGTTATCTCACCAAGCTGGACTATAAAAAGCGTGACGACCCCGATTACGTGGAACAGTTAAGGCAGCAATATCCCCAGGCCCTGATTATTCCTGAAGGGGGCAGTCAGCAATCGGCCCTGAGCGGAGTGCAAGCTCTGCTTGAGGAATGCCATACCACCTTCGACCAAATAGTCACCCCTGTTGCCAGTGGCGCCACCATGGCAGGCCTGATTGCCGGTAGTAACGAAAGTCAGCAGGTTTTGGGTATTGCAGTTCTGAATGGGGTTGGGTATCTTGAAAATCTGGTAGCACAATTTTTACCCGAAACAGCCGATCGTCGCTGGCAAATTTTACATCACCATCACCATGGGGGTTATGCCCGTACATCCTCACCACTGCTCGATTTGTGTGAGGAAATGCGGCAACGTTATGCTATTCCTGTGGAGCCGGTGTATTCGGGTAAGGTATTTTTCGCCGTCAAACAGTTGCTGGCGCAGGGGTACTTTGCCGCCGGCCAGCGTATTTTATTATTGCACACCGGTGGATTACAGGGTGCCCGGATTGATCCTCAGGGCACTTCATAACGTTACCAACTAAGAGCAGTAAAAACGAACAGGGAGACTACATGAGTGACAATCACACCGTTTTTTCACGTCCTGGCCAACTGTTAATTGACCGGTCGTTGGCCCTGTGTAAAACATTGCTGCGTATGGAAAACTCGTTTTATCCCTTCGCCGCTATCTATGAAAACGGGCGTATCGGGTGTTTGTTCAGTGAAGACTTTGGGGTTGAGAATCCAGGCGAAATGCAGATTCTGGAGCACCTGCAGTGGCGCATTATTGACAACATAACCGACAACGATGCCTACGCAACACTGGTGTATGCGGCACAAATTGAAATCAATGAGCAAGAGGCTCAGGATGCCATTGTGATTACTTTGTGCGAGCCCAACCGCCCGGAGCGCTCGGTGGTTTATCCTTATTACCGCCAAAATCAGCGTGTCATCCTGGCACCACCGCTGGTCGAAAAGTAAACACCATTAATCATCCATCAACGAGGCAAAAACTGGCTTTTGCCGCTATGCTTTCAGGCTATGGACGGTCAACTTTGCTTGCCTATTTTCCGCCGTCTGATAGCATTCATCGCAAATTTTAAATCCATTACCAAAGGGATAATTATATGTCTCGAGTTCTGATTATCGGCGCCGGTGGCGTAGCGGCAGTTACCATCAAAAAATGTGCTCGTTTACCTGAGTATTTTGACGAAATCTATCTGGCCAGCCGGACGGTTTCCAAGTGCGAAGCATTACAACAGGAAGTCGGCGCAGATCGCGTAAAAGGCGTATTCGCCGTTGACGCCGACGATGCTAAAGCCGTTGAAGCCTTAATTAACGACGTTAACCCGGATCTGGTGGTTAACCTGGCGCTGCCGTATCAGGATCTGCCGATTATGGATGCGTGTCTGGCAACCCAAACGGACTACCTGGATACCGCCAACTACGAGCCAAAAGAAGTGGCTAAATTCGAGTACAGCTGGCAATGGGCGTATCAGGACAAATTTAAAGAGGCCGGCATCATGGCCCTGCTGGGAAGCGGCTTCGATCCGGGTGTGACCAACGTTTACACCGCCTACGCGGCAAAGCACTATTTCGACGAAATTCACTACCTGGATATCGTTGACTGTAACGGCGGCGACCATGGTCAGGCTTTCGCCACCAACTTCAATCCGGAAATCAATATTCGCGAAATCACTCAGCGTGGCCGCTTTTGGGAAGACGGCGAGTGGAAAGAAACCGATCCACTGAGCGTGCGTGAAGATCTGGACTATCAGAACATTGGCGTGCGCGCTTCGTATCTGATGTTCCATGAAGAGTTAGAGTCTATCGTTAAGCACTTCCCTTCGTTGAAACGCGCCCGTTTCTGGATGACCTTTGGCGACGCTTACCTCACGCATCTGCGCGTACTGGAAGGCATCGGCATGACCAGCATTGAACCGGTAGAGTTCCAGGGCCAGCAAATTGTGCCGCTGGAGTTTTTAAAGGCCGTATTGCCTAACCCAGGTTCACTGGCGGAAGGCTATACCGGAATGACCTGTATCGGAACCTATATTACCGGTATCAAAGACGGCAAAGAAAAAACCATTTTCATTTACAACAACTGTGAGCACGCCGTATGTAATGATGAAGTGGGTGCTCAGGCAGTTTCATACACCACCGGTGTTCCTGCGATGATTGGCGCCATGATGATGCTTCAGGGTAAATGGCGTAAACCCGGTGTCTGGAACATGGAACAGTTTGATCCGGATCCGTTTATGGATGAGCTCAATAAACACGGCCTGCCCTGGCACGTACTCGAATGTGACAGCAGTCCTTTCAGCAAGTAACGAGTATAACTGGAGACGATGGCGTGACCGATTTAACCCAACGCACTGATATTCCTTCTCCCTGCTATGTGCTGGAAGAAGCGAAGCTGGTTAAAAACCTGCAGCTAATGCAGCGAGTGCAAAACGAATCCGGGGCCAGAATTATTCTGGCGCTCAAAGGGTTCTCGATGTGGTCAACGTTTGACATTGTCAAACAGTATCTGCACGGCGCGACAGCCAGCTCGGTCTGGGAAGCCCGGCTGGCCAGTGAAATGGGTAAGGAAGTCCACGCCTATGCGCCGGCTTATAAAGCCAAGGATATTGCCGAACTGGCGGGACTGGTAAACCACCTGTCCTTTAACAGCCTGAGCCAATGGCAGACTTATAAAACGGCTTTACCCGGTGTTTCACTGGGACTGCGAATTAATCCCGAGCATCAGGAAGCCGACACTCCGTTGTATGATCCGGCCGCGCCGGGTTCGCGACTGGGGATCCGGGCCAGTGAACTTGAAGGTATCGATTTAAGCGGTATCGACGGGTTTCACTGTCATAACCTGTGCGAATGTGACTCGTTTGCCACAGCACGCACCCTGGAGGCTATCGAACAACGTTTCGGTCAATGGCTAGGTAAGCTTAAGTGGTTAAACCTGGGCGGTGGCCACCTTATGACCCGCGCTGGCTATGATGTAGAACACCTCATTAACACCCTTAAAGCCTTTAAAGCGAAATACCCTCATCTGGATGTGATCCTTGAGCCGGGTTCCGCTGTGGCCTGGCAAACCGGGCCGTTAATCGCGGAAGTGGTGGATATTGTGAACAACGAGGGGCCCATAGCGCTGTTGGATATTTCCGCCACCGCGCACATGCCGGATGTACTGGAAATGCCTTATCGTCCGGCTATATTGCACGGCGGACAACCCGGAGAACTCGGGCATGATGTCAAGTTAGGCGGCAACTCGTGCCTCGCCGGCGATGTTATAGATACCTATAGTTTCGCCGAGCCACTGGCAATTGGTACGCGCCTGCAGTTTGAAGACATGATGCATTACACCATGGTTAAAACCACGTTCTTCAACGGGGTAGAACACCCTGCGATCGGCATTTTACGCAGCAACGGCGATTTTGAACTGGTTCGTCAGTTTAGTTATGCCGACTTTAAGTCGCGCCTGTCGTAAAACCCGACATCAGTCAGTTAAAAGAAGGCCGTTATTTTCTGCGGCCTTCTTTTTGATTTAAAGAATACCGTGTCCGCGGGTAATACCGCTGGGGGCAATTTTCCCTTCAGCCAGAACCGTGTCATCCAGTTTAATTTTAAACGGGCTGTCCGCTTTGCCCACAATACTGTATTCAAACCCATAGAGATGGTTGTCATGAATATGCACGGTTGCCGAACGGGCCGGCGAGACGAGTTCATAGACACCGTTGTCGGCATGCTCGTTGATGATATTCACCATCCAGTTACCGTGTTCCATATCGATATTGAGCGTTTTCTCCAGCATTCGTTAATCTCCGAAAAACGTTATGTGTCACCTGAAATAACTAAAGAAGCACACTGCACTTGCCAGCGTGAGGATATTAGAATTATTGGTATAACGGCCTTAGAACAAACAGCCAGACGTAGGATAAATCGATAAATTTATTCTAGGGCCAAACCGGCCTGATACAAAGCGTTTTTCTTAAGCTGATAATGATCTGCCACAATGGCAGCAGCTTTTTTAAGCGGCAAATCCTGTTTCAGGCGTTTAAGCAGCGCCATCGCTTCCGTGGGCAGTTCATCACTGGCAGGCGGTGCACCGGCGACCATTAGCACAAATTCCCCCTTCTGATGCACAGCATCTTCTTCCAGCCAGGCAATAACCCCGTCCGGCGTATCACTGATATAAGTTTCAAAGGTTTTGGTTAGTTCTTTGGCCAGCACCAGATGGCGCTCGGCACCCAACGCCGCTTTGATATCGTTAACAGTATCCAGTATGCGCCGCGGCGCTTCATAAAATACGCTGGTGCAGGTACGGTCAACCAGGGTTGCCAGCACATTCATACGAGCCTGGTTCTTTACCGGTAAAAAACCTTCAAAAATAAACCGGTCGGTGGCCAGCCCCGAAGCGCTCAGCGCGGTAATCGCAGCACAAGGGCCCGGCAGGGCAACGACATTAATATTCTTAGCCCGGCAGGCTCTTACCAGTACAAAACCGGGATCGCTGATCAAAGGAGTGCCCGCATCACTGATGAGCGCTACCGATTCACCGTCGAGCAGTTTGTTGCACAACATTTGTGTGCGCTTTTCTTCATTGTGATCGTGCAGTGACAGGGTTTTCGCCTGAATCGTAAAGTGCTGTAACAGCTTCTGGCTGTGACGGGTATCCTCCGCAGCAATCCAGTTCACCGAACCTAACACTTCAATGGCACGCTGAGTAATATCCTGCAGGTTACCAATAGGCGTAGGGACAATGTAAAGTGTGGCTGCGGTCATAACGAAAAATCCGGGAACAGGGAAAGGCTGCCAATATACCTGTTTGTGCCAGTGGCGGAAACCTTTGCGTGGGATTGCCCGGTCAATCGGCCAGAATTTGGATTAACCCGTAGATTTTCATTATCAGTCAGTTAAACTGGCTATTCAGGAATAATTGTATGGAATCGCTGACCCTTTATGCGCCGATCTTACCCATGGTTACTGTTTGGTTTGAGTGTGACATTGCTGTTGTACGGTTGCGGTTCTACAGCGCCCACCACTCGCGCCCCCGTTACAACGCCGGTAAAACAAACACCGACAGAAGATGTTGACAAGACCCCGCTGACACCGGCAATGATAGTGGCGAATGCACAAGACCTGTGGCAGGAGACCGGTGATAAAAACCTGCGCAATGGTGCTCTGCTGGATGCTGCGGAAGCCTTTCTGGCTAGCGGCGAGCCGGCAAAAGCCAGTCAGATTACCTACATGCTGCGCGATCAACTTCAGCAACCTGCCCAGCAAAACCGCTATCAGTTACTGCTGGTTGAACTTTACGGCAATGATCCCCGTGTAGGCAGCGCCCAGCGGCTCGAGCTGCTGCAATCAATTAACGCTTCAGACCCCGTTGTTACAGCGCGAAAATTTGCCTTAATGGCGGTCGAACATGCCCGCCTCGGGCAGTGGCTGGCAGCCGCCAATGCGTTGCTGATGAGTGATGAGACAACCCCTGAACACATTGCACAAGCCTGGCAATGGGTTAATCAGGCAACGCCCGGACAGCTGCAAAACAGCGCCCGTTTTACCAAACTCCCGGCTTACGTTTCATTACGCCAGCTTATTCTGGAACATGGCTTTGAGCCAGAGATGCTCAAACAACAACTCAGCCAGTATCAGCGGGTTTTTCGCAATCATCCCCTGGTAACACACTGGCCGGATAACCTTAGCAACCTCGCTCAGCTGACGCCAACCAGCCGCGCAACCATTGTGGTTATGTTACCGCTGAGTGGCCGCCTGCAAGTGACTGGTTCGGCAATTAAAGAAGGGATTCTGGCAGCCTACTTTAATGATGCCAGTGCCATGAACGCAACCCAGATCCCTGAGCTGCAATTTGTTGATACCAATGGTGTCAGCGCTGACGAGCTGGTAGCCGCCGCGGCCGATGCAGACTGGATAATTGGCCCCCTGCTGAAGGAGAATGTCGATGCCGTGTTGCCAAAACTGAGTGGCCAGCACCGCATTCTGACGCTGAACCGCCCAGAAACAGCCATGCCAGCAATTGGCGATACTGAGCAGGCAGAAGAACGCCTGCCAGCCAGCTTTAGCTCGCAGGTTTACTACGCACTGGCCCCGGAAGATGAAGCCAGCCAGTTAGCCGAGCGGGTCTTTGCACAGGGGCGTCGTTCACCTGTACTGGTGGCCTCAGAAAACACTCTGCATCAGCGGATGCAAGACGCCTTTTTAAGCCGCTGGCAACAACTCACCAGCGGTTTGGCGGCCAGTCAGCACAGTGCCCCGACCCTGGTGACTTATTCCGACAACAATACCCTGCGCGAAGGAATTTTAGAGGCGTTAGACGTTGCCCAGAGTAAGGAACGAATTAAAGAGATCCAGAGCTTTGCCGACAATGAGTTATACAACATGTCGCGTAACCGACGCGATATTGATGCGGTAGTGGTGTTTACATCCCCCGAACAAACCGAACTGGTTAACCCGGTCATTGAAGCCAGCATCAGTCCCTTTGGTGGCGTCACGGTTCCCGTTTTTGCCACCTCACGTTCCATTGATTATGCGCAGTCGCGTAACCAGTGGCGGGATTTGGAAAACCTGCATTTCCTCGATATGCCCTGGGTGCTGCCGGACAACCCGGCAAAAACACTGGCTGCCCAGGCCGAAGCCCTGTGGCCACAACGCCCCACCCCGCTGCAACGACTGTTTGCCTTTGGCGTGGATGCCTACAACCTGCTCCCCCGCTTAAACAGTATGGCGTGGTTACCACAACTGCAATACCAGGGGCTGACGGGCGCTCTTAGTGTTAATCAGAACAACGAAATTGTGCGCAGTTTGCCTGAAGCAGTCGTAACTCAGGAGCGCGTTCAGGTACTGGCCGAATAGCGTTATGGCACGTTGGATTGGTCACCACCAGGAACAGCGTGCCAGAAAGTACCTGCAGCGAGCCGGGCTGATTTTCGTTAGCCAAAACGTAACCTATCGCGGCAGCGAAATCGATTTGATCATGAAAGACCAGCAAACCTGGGTTTGCGTGGAAGTAAAATATCGCCAACAGGATAGCCATGGCCATGCAGGTGAAACCATCAGTCCGGCAAAAATTCACCGAATGGGTACTGCGTTTCAACGTTATTTAAGTGATAATGGCATCAATTCCAATATGGTTCCCATGCGACTCGACGCGGTGGTCATTGACGGTGATACTATCAACTGGATAAAGAACATCAGCCTGTAGCGCCATGGGCTCCCTAGCAGTCAACGAGAAACGTTATATCTACATGATTGAAAATATCAAAGCGAATTTTACTGAAAGTATTCAAACCAAAATTGCCGCATCAGAAATGCTGCCTCCGGCCATCGATAAGGCCGCCATGATGATGGTTGAGGCGCTTATCCGGGGTAATAAAATTTTAAGCTGTGGGAATGGCGGTTCGGCCGGCGATGCCCAGCACTTTTCCTCGGAAATGTTAAACCGCTTTGAGCGCGACCGCCCCAGCTTGCCCGCTATCGCCATTACTACCGACACCTCAACACTAACTTCAATCACTAATGACTACAGTTATGATGAAGTGTTTTCCAAACAGGTACGTGCCCTGGGACAGCCTGGCGATGTGTTGCTGGCGATTTCTACCAGTGGCAACTCACGCAATGTTATCAACGCCATGGAAGCCGCGCTGTCGCGAGATATGACAATCGTTGCGTTAACCGGTAAAGACGGCGGCGAAATGGCCGGTTTTCTTGGCGAACACGATGTGGAAATCCGTGTCCCCTCAAACCGGACCGCTCGCATTCAGGAAGTTCACCTGCTGGTCATTCATTGCCTGTGTGAATGTATTGATGACAGTTTGTTCCCGGCTCATGATCCGGATGGCTATTAAAATGCCTGCCCGTAAAGTACTCACCCTGGCTGCGGTGCTGATATTATCTAGCAGCCTTAACGGCTGTGCAGTAGTGGCTGTGGGTGCCGTGAGCGCCACGGCAGTGTCGGTGTCTAATGACCGGCGCACGGCTGGCACCCAGTTAGACGATTTTAATGCGCAGAATACCGCTTCCCGGCTAATAGGAAAGCAGGAAAACCTTAGCGAAACGGCCAATATTGAAGTGACCGTTTACAACAAGGTGGCGTTACTTACCGGGCAAGCGGCAAGCCAGGCCGATATTAAGCAGGCCGAAGAACAGATTCGCAGCATTAGTTATGTCAACAAGATCCATAATCAGATCCGTATTGGTCAGCCCATTGCCACCTCCAGTGAGCTTTATGACCGCTGGCTGGCCACCAAAATACGCACTAAGATTCTGGCCTCAGAGAAGGTGCCAACCTCTCAAATCAGTATTATTGTGGAAGATTCAGAAGTCTTTTTAATGGGGTTAGTTACCAATCAGGAAGCCACCGCCGCGGTAGACATTGCTCGTCATGTGGACGGAGTCGCCCGGGTTATTCGCGCTTTTGAAATCTATTAGACAGACTGAAAAGGGTTAAATGAAACGCTTTTATTGACCCTGCTCAGCAAACCTTAATCAAATTATTTCGCTGATAGACAAAGGTGCTCGCTGCCTTTATGCTAAAAATACTACTCTGCTTATGTTTATCGGATAATTGTGGATGCCCAGGTACTTCAGTCGCCAGACTTCCCATCAAGTCGCCATGCGTACAGTACTTTTCTCCCTGACTGTTTTATTCAGTATCACAGGCTATGCCGCCTCATCACAGCTTAGCGACTATTTTAAAGAAGTCTGGACCACTCGTGACGGCCTTCCCCACAATACTATTAATGCCATAGCGCAAAGTGAAGACGGCTATCTGTGGATAGGCACCTGGGAAGGTGCTGCACGTTTTAACGGACGGGCATTTACCGTCTTTGGTCGTGGCGAACCCAGCGGGATGCCGGATGTCGGGATCCGCACCATCTACAGAAATCATCAGCAACACCTTATCTTTGCCGGTGCCCGGGGCGGGTTGAGTGAACGCCGCCAGGATGACTGGCAAAGCTGGCCGCCCTTCAAAGTACTAATTAACGCCGTGGCCGATGACACCCAGGGTAACCTGTGGGTGGCCACTGAAGGCCAGGGGGCTTACCGCCAGACTCCTGAGGGAGAGCGTATCCAGCTGACTATTCAGCAAGGCTTACCGAGTAATGTGGTATCCAGTGTGCTGACTACCGAGGATGGCATAGTCTGGCTGGGTACCGGGCGCGGACTGGTTCGCTTAAACCGGGAAGATGACAACTTTCAGCCCGAACTGGTTGCCGGTTTACCAGCCGTACCGGTGCTAGCCCTGATAGCCTATGACAACGGCTTGCTGATTGGTACCGAGCGCGGCCTTTACCAGTATCAGGCAGGTAAAATCAGCGTCTTTTCGCCGCAGTTAATGAACCTCCCTGTCTCGGTCTTACTGGCATTCGATGAGCAAATCTGGATAGGCACCACCGACCGGGGGCTGCTGCGCTACACTGATGCCGGGCTTGAAAGTTTAACCATGGCGGCGGGTCTGCCAAACAACCGCATCCTGTCAATATTTCGCGACCGGGAAAACAGCATCTGGGTGGGCACCAACGGCGGCTTGTTCAGACTTCGTGACGCCCCCTTTGTAACCCTAACGGCAGAGCAAGGTTTAGCCGGCGACTATATTCGTTCGGTACTGTCACACAGTGACGGCAGCATCTGGGTTGGCAGTAGTCAGGGGGTAAGCCGGGTTACTACGGCCGGTATAGAAACCATCGACTTTTCAGCAAACAGCGACGGCCAGTCGGTGCTTAGTATGGTCGAAGGGCCAGAGGGGTCAGTGTGGATAGGCACATACTCCGACGGCGTGCTGCAATGGCAGGGTAATACGGTTGTTCAGCAATTCAACCGACGCTCAGGTTTACTCGCTAATGAAGTCAGAGCCATCGCGGTGGCACCAGACGGTGGACTCTGGGTCGGTACCGGCCACGGATTAAACTACGTAGACAGCTCGGGCGTGACCAGCTATACCACTGAGGATGGCTTGCCAACGCCGTTTGTGATGGGTCTGTACTTACATGATGACGGGCGTTTGTTTATTGGTACTGGCGGCGGTGTTGTTATACGCCGTCCTGACGGACACATTACGCCGGTCGATATCAGCAACCTGGATGATGCGGAATATGCCTTTGGTTTTGCTCCGGATCCGGACGCCGGGCTGTTATGGATGAGCACCGATCGCGGTTTAGTGGCTTACGAGCTGGCGAGTGGCCGCTTAACGATGCTCGGCCGCGACGCCGGATTGCCCTTTGATAAAGTATTTCAAGCTGTAATAGACCGTGACCGGCACCTGTGGTTAAGCAGTAACCGTGGCATATTGCGTTTCAGACGCGAGCAGATCAACGAGTACCTCGCCGGGCAACGCCAGAGTGTCGATTACGAACTGTTTGGCGAAAGTGATGGCATGCAGAGTGCCCAGGCGAATGGCGGCTCCATGCAGGCGGCCACACTGGCCCAGGACGGCACCGTATGGTTTGCGACATCCAAAGGGGCCAGTCGGGTAAACCCGGCAGATCTGACCCGTTTTTCAGCCAATACACCACCGGTAGTCATTGAAGGATTTAAGGTCAACGGCTCGGTAACGCCGTTACAATCCGAAAAAGACATAGCCGCTGGCGCAGACCGTATTGAAATCCAATTTGCCGGCCTGGGTTTTGTGATGCCAGAACGTATTCAGTATCGCACTCAGTTACAGGGATTCGACAACAGCTGGGTAGAACGGGGCTCAAACACGATTGCCGAATACACTAACCTGCCACCGGGCGACTATCAGTTTTTAGTCAGTGCTTCCTACCCAGGCGGAGCCTGGAGCGAAAAAAATGCCAGCTTCCGGTTTACTATTGCTCCCTACTTCTGGCAGCAAACCGGATTTTGGTTTGCCGTGCTGCTGGGTGCGATAGCCATAGTCATTGTGGCACACCGTTGGCGAATGAAAAGCCTGCGTCAGCGCGCCGAAGAACTCAGCTCTCAGGTGGCAGAGCAAACTTATACACTTAAGCGGCAGGCCGATAACCTGCGTAAAGTGGATGAAGAACGCTCAGCGCTGCTGCTGGAACTCAAACGCCAGGCTGCTGAATTTGAGCAACAAGCCCGCTCAGATAAGCTAACCGGGCTGGCCAACCGGCGAGCATTTGATGAAGCGCTCCACAGCGAATGTGCACGAGCCAGACGCCGCGAGCAGCCACTTTGCCTGGCGCTGCTGGATATCGATCATTTCAAACAAATAAATGATACTTACAATCACAGTATTGGCGATCAGGTTCTGATGCAGGTGGCGCAGGAAATCAGTCGCTTTTGTCGGGACGAAGATTTGGTGGCCCGTTGGGGCGGCGAGGAGTTTGCGTTATTGTTACCTAACTGCGAGCGCGAGGCGGCACGGGTTATCTGCGAGCGCATTCGCCAGGCCATTACTGAAATCGATAGCACCGCCATCGCGCCGAGCATTGCTCTGAGCATCAGTATTGGCGTTACCACTTATCAAAGCGCAGATACCTTTGACCTGTTGATTTCCCGGGCAGACAGCGCGTTATATACTGCAAAAGAAAAAGGCCGCAACTGTACTCAGCTGATCTAATCGGTCTGATTGTTTAAGAGCCGGTTATAGCGCCTATATCAACTTCCAGAGACTTCATAACAGCGACTGGCAAAGTCAGGCAGTTTACTTTGGGCGCGCCCGTATAAATGCACATGCCAGGTAGGATGTTGCCCGCGCCCGGCATCGATAGCATGGATTTCACTCTTCTCCATGACCAGTATGTCTCCTGTGGCCACGGCGCATTCTGCTGTATTAATCACGGTATGACTGGTGTTATCCAGGTGCCGATAAAAGAGATGGTATTCAGTTCCGCGAAGCCCCACGATGACAGCCCAGGTATGATGGTCATGAGGCGGCGTATCCACACCAATGCCATCAGACACCAGATAGGCTGATGGACCACCATTGGGGTCCACACTGAGTGGATACATCAGTTCCTCACCGGGATCAGCCTGTCGGAACAAGCCGGTTGCAAAACCCTTCGCCATACAAATACTTTTGAGCGCTTGCCCCATCGGTTGCAATTGTGAGTATTCAGGGTCGGTAGCAGTAAAATCTGCGCGGACTTGCTGAACAAATTTATCGATACCGTGGAGATGGTCGTTCATCCGCCCTCCTTACCTGATAGGTGCCGCAGGCCGCACATCCTTTTTCAGTACCAGAATCATTAAAAAGATCAGCGCCAGCGGTGGTATCAGCGCAGAAACAACCGCCAGTATGGTAGTGAGCAGCGGGGTCTCAGTTTTACGCTTGCCAAGGCAATACCCCGTAGCCGCCATAATAATCATTAGCCCAATCATCAATGTGCCCAGCAAGCTCGCATTAATTGATCCCATGTTTTCTTCCTTGTATTTGGCCACTACTCCTCTCACAAAAATTAGCATGCAGCACAACCAACCACAAGCAGCCCACCTTAATCTGGAGTAAACACGCCGCCCACATTGCATCATAATCGTCGACATAATACTTTGGTGGTACGGTGCTACCGCTCAATTTACAATCAGCTATACTGGCTCTCACGCAGAGCGCAGTACTGGCAGGGGCTGGCCACCGACTAGCCGAATTAACATGCCGATATCCTCCCTTCCCAAAGCTCAACTTTGTCGACAATAAAGCCGCATTTCTATTGACTACCGCCATGGTAACGCCTATATTGTCGACATAATTTCTAATAGTGAGCCATTAATTGTGAGTATCGCAGCCTTTGCAGAACAAGCTGTTACCAGTGCTGATAAAACCTTTTTACAGCTCCGGGTAGATATTGTTGAAGGCGCTATCCCGGCAGGCAGTAAACTCAGCGAAACTGAACTGTCGACAAAGTATCAGGTAAGTCGAGCCGTGATCCGGGAGGCAATTAATCGCCTGGAATCCTGTCATTTAGTTGAGCGTAAAGCCAATGTCGGGGCCCGAATCGTCTCTTTAACGCCAGAAGGTTTAATCCAGCTTTATCAGGTGCGCGAAGCCCTCGAGGGCATGGCCGCACGTCTGGCGGCGAAGAACATGTCTGATGAAGAAATTGCCGACCTTACCGCCCTGCTCGATAATCACTTTCAAACCGTTAAAGGCGGCGAGTCTTACTATCAGGAAGCCGGCGATCTGGATTTTCATTACCGCATTATTCTGGGCAGTAAGAATCAACATCTCATCGAAGTGCTGGTGAACGGCATCTACCATTTAATTCGCATGTACCGTGTGCAGCTCGGCATGGCCGGGCCTCGGGTGACCACCGCGTTTGATGAACACAAGCACGTGGTACAGGCAATCGCAAATCGTGATGAAGAGCTGGCAGAAATGCTCATGCGACGTCACATTTTGTATTCAAAAAACAATATTGAACGCAAGTTGCTTCAATCCTAATCAACCTAAACCAAGAGAATGATTATGAGCGCAGGTAAAAAATTTCGTCAGGCATTGGCCGACAATAAACCGCTTCAAATCGTAGGCACCATTAATGCCTACAGTGCCATGATGGCTAAAGCCATTGGCCATAAGGCTATCTACCTCTCTGGTGGTGGTGTTGCGAATGCCTCCTACGGTCTGCCGGATCTGGGTATGACATCATTGAATGACGTGATCGTTGACGTGCAGCGCATTACCTCTGCCTGCGACCTGCCTTTACTGGTAGATATCGACACCGGCTGGGGCGGTGCATTTAACATTGCCAAGACCATTAAAGACATGGAAAAAGCCGGTGCTGCTGCGGTGCACATGGAAGACCAGGTTGCCCAAAAACGTTGCGGCCACCGTCCAAACAAAGAAATCGTATCTACTGCTGAAATGGTTGACCGTATCAAAGCCGCTGTGGATGCCCGCACCGACCCGGACTTTTTTATCATGGCCCGCACCGATGCTTTCGCTCAGGAAGGTCTGGAAAAAGCCATTGAACGCGCGAAGGCTTATGTGGCAGCCGGTGCTGACGGTATTTTCGCCGAGGCAGTTAAAACAGAAGAGCATTACCGTGCCTTCGCTGAAGCCCTGGATGTACCGATTCTGGCGAATATTACCGAATTTGGTCAAACCGAACTGTGGAATAAAGAACAGCTCGGCGAATGGGGGGCTGCCATGGTGCTTTATCCATTGAGTGCGTTCCGAGCCATGAACAAAGCCGCCGAAACGGTTTACACCGCCATCTTGAAAGACGGTGATCAAAAAGCGGTCACAGATATGATGCAAACTCGCATGGAACTCTATGAATACCTCGGTTACCACGAGTATGAGCAAAAGCTCGATGCTTTATTTGCGGAAGGTAAAAACAAGTAAGTGATTAACCGGCTGATGCCGCCCAATCGGGTTTTGCCACCCGCACAGCGTCAGCCCGAATAAATGTACTCTACAAAAATTACATTAGGAGATAAACGATGGCTAAAGTACTCAGTGGTGCAGGCTTACGTGGTCAGGTAGCCGGTAAAACCGCCTTATCAACAGTAGGTGTTTCAGGCTCTGGCCTGACCTATCGCGGTTACGATGTAAAGGACCTGGCCAATACCTGTCAGTTTGAAGAAGTTGCCTATCTGATTCTTAAGGGTAAGCTCCCTAACCAGTCAGAACTGGATGCATACAAAGCCAAGCTGAAAGGCATGCGCAGCTTACCACAGGCCTTGCTGGACGTACTGGAACGTATCCCGGCCGATGCCCATCCTATGGATGTAATGCGTACCGGTTGTTCCATGTTAGGTAACCTGGAAATGGAAAACGACTTTAGCGAGCAGGACGCGATTACCGACCGGCTGTTAGCGTGTTTCCCAAGTATCATTTGTTACTGGTATCGTTTCTCTCATGATGGCGTACGTATCGACGTTAACACCGATGACAACTCTATTGGTGCGCACTTCCTGCATATGCTACATGGCGAAAAGCCAAATGCTCTGCACGAACAGGTCATGCACGTATCGCTGATCCTGTACGCAGAACACGAGTTTAATGCTTCAACCTTTACCGCTCGCGTTTGTGCCTCAACCTTATCCGACATGCACTCTTGTATTACTGGTGCGATTGGTTCACTACGTGGACCGCTGCACGGTGGTGCCAACGAAGCGGCCATGGAACTGATTGAAAACTTTACGTCACCTGAACATGCTGAAGCCGAAATGATGGGCAAGCTGGAGCGTAAAGAGAAAATCATGGGCTTTGGTCATGCGGTTTACTCTGAGTCAGATCCGCGTAATGAGATCATTAAAGGCTGGTCAGAGAAACTGGCAGCCGATGTAGGTGATACTGTGCTCTATCCGGTATCGGTTCGTTGTGAAGAAGTCATGTGGCGCGAGAAGAAACTGTTTTGTAACGCGGATTTCTTCCATGCATCGGCTTACCACTTTATGGGTATTCCAACCAAACTGTTTACGCCTATCTTCGTGATGTCACGTTTAACAGGCTGGGCTGCTCACGTAATGGAACAACGCGCTGACAACCGCATTATTCGCCCTTCTGCAGACTACACTGGCGAAGATCTGCGCCCGGTACCTGCTATCGCAGATCGCGCTTAAATCCTTATTGCCGCTTCGTGACCGTCGAAGCGGCATCTATGCAACGCTTTAGGATACGTCATGAATACCGAATACCGTAAAAGCCTGACAGGCACCAATCTGGACTATTTCGACGCGCGTGAAGCCGTTGACGCCATTAAACCCGGCGCCTTTGACACTCTGCCCTACACCTCACGGGTGCACGCAGAAAACCTGGTTCGCCGTTGTCCTCCGGAACAGTTAAAAGACTCACTCATTCAGTTAATCGAGCGCAAACGCGACCTTGATTTTCCGTGGTTCCCGGCGCGCGTGGTATGCCACGACATATTAGGACAGACCGCCCTGGTTGACTTAGCCGGCTTACGTGATGCCATTGCCGAAAAAGGCGGTGATCCATCCAAAGTCAACCCGGTCGTACCAACTCAGTTAATTGTGGATCACTCTCTGGCTGTTGAACATGCCGGTTTCGAAGAAGATGCCTTTGAGAAAAACCGCGCCATTGAAGACCGTCGTAACGACGACCGTTTCCACTTTATCAACTGGACAAAAACCGCGTTTAAAAACGTGGATGTTATTCCACCAGGCAACGGCATTATGCACCAGATTAACCTGGAGAAAATGTCTCCGGTTGTGCATGCCAAAGACGGCGTGGCCTTCCCGGACACGCTGGTTGGCACCGACAGCCATACCCCGCACGTTGACGCCTTAGGTGTTATCGCCGTGGGTGTCGGCGGCCTGGAAGCAGAGAGCGTGATGCTCGGTCGTGCTTCTTACATGCGCTTACCCAATATCGTGGGTGTTGAGTTAACCGGTAAACCACAGCCGGGCATTACTGCCACCGATATCGTACTGGCTCTGACCGAATTCCTGCGTAAAGAACGTGTAGTCTCTGCCTACCTGGAATTCTATGGCGAAGGTGCCGCACACTTAACCTTGGGTGACCGCGCGACGATCTCTAATATGACGCCGGAATACGGTGCCACGGCAGCGATGTTCTACATCGACAATCAGACCCTGGATTATCTGACACTCACCGGGCGTACCGCTGAGCAGGTGGAGCTGGTTGAAACCTATGCCAAACAGGCTGGTCTGTGGGCCGATACCCTGACCGAAGCCGAATATGAGCGTGTACTGACCTTTGATTTATCGTCAGTGACGCGCAACATGGCTGGCCCTTCGAACCCTCATGCACGTTTAGCCACCAGCGATCTCGCCGCCCGTGGCATCGCCGGCAAGTGGGAAGAACAGGAAGGCTTAATGCCGGATGGCGCGGTGATCATCGCCGCGATTACCAGTTGTACCAACACCAGTAACCCGCGCAACGTAGTGGCTGCCGGTTTGTTGGCACGTAATGCTAATGCCAAAGGCCTGGTGCGTAAGCCCTGGGTGAAAAGCTCACTGGCACCAGGCTCAAAAGTGGTAAAAATGTATCTCGAAGAAGCTAACCTGTTACCCGAGTTGGAACAGCTTGGTTTTGGTGTGGTGGCCTTTGCCTGTACTACCTGTAATGGTATGAGTGGTGCGCTGGATCCGCGTATTCAGCAGGAAATCATCGACCGCGACCTCTACGCCACTGCGGTTCTCTCTGGCAACCGTAACTTCGATGGTCGTATCCACCCATACGCCAAACAGGCTTTCTTAGCCTCACCACCGCTGGTAGTGGCTTACGCCATTGCCGGTACCGTGCGCTTTGATATCGAAAAAGACATCCTTGGCTACGATCAGGATGGCGAGCCGGTCACCCTGAAAGACATCTGGCCAAGTGACGAAGAAATCGATGCCGTAGTAAAAGCCTCGGTAAAACCTGAGCAGTTCAACAAGGTGTATGAACCTATGTTTGACCTGTCGGTTGATTACGGTGATGACATCGACCCACTATACAAGTGGCGTGAAATGAGCACCTATATCCGTCGCCCCCCTTATTGGGAAGGTGCATTGGCGGCAGAGCGTACGCTCAAGGGAATGCGTCCTCTGGCCATCCTGCCAGATAACATTACGACGGACCATTTATCGCCATCCAATGCCATTATGGCGAGCAGTGCAGCCGGTGAATACCTGGCGAAAATGGGGCTGCCGGAAGAAGACTTTAACTCTTATGCCACTCACCGCGGCGATCACTTAACGGCCCAGCGTGCCACACTGGCCAACCCGAAGATTTTCAACGAGATGGTCGTTGAAAACGGCGAGGTCAAGCAAGGTTCACTGGCGCGTATTGAGCCGGAAGGTAAAGTGACCCGCATGTGGGAAGCCATTGAAACTTACATGGAGCGCAAGCAGCCACTGATCATCGTGGCGGGCGCCGACTATGGTCAGGGCTCGTCCCGCGACTGGGCAGCCAAAGGGGTCCGGTTAGCGGGTGTGGAAGCCATTGTGGCGGAAGGCTTCGAGCGCATTCACCGTACTAACCTGATTGGTATGGGCGTGTTACCGCTTGAGTTTAAAGAGGGAACTACCCGTAAGACCCTGGGTTTAGACGGTACCGAAACCTACGACGTACTTGGCGAGCATACGCCTGGCGCTACGTTAACGCTGGTGATTCACCGTGCCAACGGTGAAAGCGTTGAGGTGCCGGTGACCAGTCGTTTAGATACTGGCGAAGAAGTCTCTATTTATGCGGCTGGCGGTGTCTTACAACGCTTTGCCCAGGACTTCCTGGAAGGCAACGCGTAAACCTGAATTAACTGAGGGCTTCGGCCCTCTTATGTATCCTACGAGAGAGACTCATGGCTTTTGCACCACAAATAAAAATTCCCGCGACCTATATGCGTGGCGGCACCAGTAAAGGCGTGTTTTTTAACCTGGCCGACTTACCGGCTCAGGCACAACAACCCGGTGCCTACCGTGACGCGATGTTATTACGGGTGATTGGTAGTCCCGATCCCTACGGTAAGCAAACCGACGGCATGGGCGGCGCTACATCCAGCACCAGTAAAACCGTGATTTTAAGTAAGAGCGAGCACGACGGCTACGATGTGGATTATCTGTTTGGTCAGGTGTCTATCGATAAAGCATTTGTAGACTGGAGCGGCAACTGCGGTAACTTAACCGCGGCTGTCGGTGCTTTCGCCGTCAATAATGGTTTAGTCGATGCCGGGCGCATTCCTGATAACGGCGTTGTTATGGTGCGGGTCTGGCAGGTCAATATCAGCAAAGCCATTAATGTGCATGTACCCATTACCAATGGCGAAGTGCAGGAAACCGGTAACTTCGAACTCGACGGCGTAACCTTTCCCGCTGCCGAAGTGAAGGTCGAATTTATGGATCCTGCCGATGGCGAAGGCGATATGTTCCCTACCGGCAATCTGGTAGACGACCTTGAAACGCCGGAATTTGGCAGCTTAAAAGCCACCATGATCAATGCCGGGATCCCAACCATCTTTGTGAATGCCGCCGATATAGGCTATACCGGTACCGAGCTACAGGATGACATCAACGGCGATCCGGTAGCCCTGGCTAAGTTTGAGTCGCTGCGTGCCCACGGCGCGGTAAAAATGGGCTTGATCAGCGATATCAGCGAAGCGGCTGGTCGACAACACACGCCTAAAATTGCTTTTGTTGCACCGCCTGCCGCTTATGTTTCATCGAGCGGTAAGCCAATCGACATCGACGACATTGATGTACTGGTACGTGCCTTATCCATGGGCAAACTGCACCACGCAATGATGGGTACGGCGGCCGTAGCGATAGCCACTGCAGCGGCTATCCCTGGCACTCTGGTGAATGATGCGGCTGGTGGTGTTGACCGCGCCAACGTGGTATTCGGCCACCCTTCAGGCACTCTGGGGGTTGGCGCAGAAGCGGCGTTAGTTAACGGCAAATGGACTGCCACCAAAGCGGTAATGAGCCGCTCAGCACGCATTTTGATGGAAGGACGCGTACATATCCCCGAACCACAGATTTAACTGTGTAGTGCTGGCTGTTCACTGCACGTGAAGCGCCACGCACACCCGCTTTCTCTGGGTGGCCAGCTACTATTGGGCATGGGCTGGTCACCCCTTTTCTTGTTACAACACTGGCATTCTGCTGAGTTACAGCGCACAATAGAATTTCATCACGAAGTTATCTGGAGATGACAGTACCTGGAGATGGGATATGGCAGGTAAGTTTAAAAAACACGGTTCATTAAGTGTCGCCATAGATGGCAGATTAATTGTGTTAAAGGGTGAAGGCCCCTGGAATGCAGAGTCATTGCACTTATCTGACGATAAGATCATGCAAAATCTGCGCGCCATGTACGGCTCGCCCTGGGGTGTGCTGGCAATCTTTCGCGGCGAAGCCGTTTACGTGCCGGAGGCCTTTACGTTATTACGCAAGCAAATTAAAAAAGAAATTACGCTCGGCCGGGTAGCGACCGCCGTAGTGTTTGTAGACGTCAAGTCGCCCTTGCTTTCCAGGCACCAATTCACCTCGATTTACGAAATGCAGGGCCATGAAGTGGCATTTTTTGAAGACGCCGATGAGGCTAAAGCCTGGTTAAATTCATTGATTAGTCATCAACAGCAACAGGCCTAAAAACGGTAAGCGATTGAGGCCAGGGGAGACCAGTCTTCACCATCATATAAGTAGCTTGCGCCGATAACCACCCCCGGCTTATTTTTACCGGCCAGGTATATTTTAATCCCTGTGGAGCCGCCAAACTCATGTTCCACATCACCGTCGTAGGCATTACTGGTGGAATTCATTCCACCATAAGCACTGACTGCGAAATACTTAGTGAGAAAAACACTGGCGCCCATGCCGCCGCGAAACGAACCACCGGAGTCAGATGATCCATCAACCCCCACGGTGGCAAAGATTTCTAACGGTTCAAGTGGCGTTTGTAACGAAACCTGGGACCCGATAACGCCATACTCCCAGCCAATGCCCGCTTCTGCACGGAGCCGCTCTGCACACTGACCAGCAAACGTGGTCAGTAATAAAACAACCAGGCAAGTCCCTTTCATGCCGCTTCCTTTTTCGAGTTAATCGTCGATGGTTTGCTCTTTTAACCAGTCGTGCAGTTTTTCCATATCGTGGGGTACCGCCATTTGCAGTTCCTCTACCCAGTCATGCACGTTCTGCCACCAGGCCGGGTGATCGCCCTGCTGGATTTGATTGGCAATTCGCTGCACCCGAGCCAGGCCTACAGAGCTGGCCGCGCCTTTAATTTTATGGGCCTGAGCGCACACTTCCGACTTCTCATCGGCACTTAAGCTTAGCTGCAGGATTTCCATATATTCCGGCATTTTTTCGTGGAACACTTTTACACTGGCGCGCACCATATCTTCCCCGATGGTATCTACCAGCATTTGCAGCAATTCCATATCCAGAATATTGGTCAGCAGTTTACTGCTGTCGAGTTTCTTACGCGGCGGGGCTTCCGGCGCCGGTTGATCCACTTCTGACTCCGCAAACAGCATGTTGAGAACTTCTACCACCCGGCTCTTTTTCACCGGTTTGGCTATCACGTCATCCATCCCGTTTTGCAGGTATTCTTCGCGCTTTTTAATCACATTAGCGGTCAGCGCCACAATCGGCGTTTGCATGACTAAATCTTCTTCGTGGAGTGTAGCAGCCACATCAAAGCCGTTCATATCCGGCAACTGGATATCGAGGAAAATCAGGTCGAAGGTCGTTTCCCGGGCTTTATCGATAGCTTCCTGACCGGTCATTGCCACATCCACGTGCTGGCCTAATTTCTCCAGCAGCGCCTTAGCAACCATTACATTAAGCTCAATGTCTTCGACCAGCAGGATATTCAGTCCGGTGACCTGTAACTGAGCTACTTGCATGGGACGACTGGAGACTTGCAGCGGCAGTTCTACGATAAAGCGGGTGCCTTTGCCCTGCTCGCTCTCCACTCTAATATCACCATGCATCAAATCGACCATCTGCTTACAAATCGCCAGGCCGATACCGGTACCGGTTGCCGATTGGTGATCCGGATGATCAACCTGATAGTACATCGCAAAGATTTTATCGATTTCACTGTCAGGGATACCTACACCGGTGTCTTCAATCACGTAAGTGACCAGCGAAATATCGTTGTCCGGACGGGTTGCCGAAACCGTGAGTGACACGTGACCTTTCTGGGTGAACTTCACGGCATTAAACAGGATGTTCCACAGTATTTGACGTAAGCGGGTACCATCTACTTCTACCTGCTTGGGTAAAGGCTCGACAATATTGGTAATCAGCTCCAGCGATTTATCCTTAGCCAGCAAGCGAATGATTGAGCTCAACTCGTCGGTGAAATCGCGCAGCGAGACCGTTTTAAGCGATAATTCCAGTTTGTCGCGGTCCAGCTTATCCAGGTCAATGATATCGTTAAAGATATTGCCAAGTGTAATGGCGCTGGCGTAGATCGTACTGACCCAGCTCCATTGTTCTTCGTTAAGCTCGGTATCACGCAGCATGCGGCTCAGACCAACAATACCATTTAAAGGGGTACGCAGTTCGTGACTGATAGTGGCAATAAAGCGGGTTTTGTCGGTGCTGGCTTTGGCCGCCGCACTCTCCGCCTGTTTGCGCTCGGTCATATCCCGGCCAAAAGCCAGCAGACCTAAACGCGTCCCATCCTGATCGAAAAATGGCACTTTACGCATTTCAAAGTAGCGTCGCCGTCCGTCGGCAAAACGCAGCCAGAGTTCTTCAGTAATACTGGCATTGGCTTCAAGTACTTCGTGATCGCTGGCAACTACCTGACGGGCCAGGTCTTCTTCATACACATCGTGAGGCGTTAAGCCGAGCAGTTCTTTTTCGGTTTTACCGGTCATCTGCTCTGCTACCCGGTTACAGCCAGCAAAACGGCCTTCTTCGTTGCGATAGTAAATCAGGTCGGGCGATGCATCGATGATTGAGCGTAACAGCGTCGATAAGCGCCGGGCCTGAGCTTCCTTTTCAGACTTGTCCTGAATCTCTTTTTCAAGCTCCTTGAAGACCGTTTCCCGCTCTTCCTGTGCATGCTTACGCTGTTCTATTTCATGATTTAACTGACGAATATTATTTTGCAGCTCGCGATTGAGGAAGACATCTTCTTCACGCAGGTGCTCCAACTGGCTGACAACTTCTTTAAGATTTGTTCGCGAATGCTCCAGTTGCTTCACCAGCTCACTGAAAAAATACAACACCCAGGGGGCAGAAAGCATGGTAAGGATCACGGCGCTGATAAAGTCATCAGGCTGCACGTCGCTGCCCAGGCTAACGCGGATGACATAAGAGCCTCCCACGGTAAAACCCAGCGTTAACACGACAAACAATACACTTAGCTTAATGGTGCCAAAGCGCTCTACAAACTGCGCAAAACGGATCGCCCAGGAGTCATTCGGAGTTTCTTGATGCATAACTGAAATACTTCTTTGTTCGGTGCCGCTATCCTAGCAGGTCTTAGCCTGATTCGCATAGATTAAGTGTACCGCTGAAGACGGATAAAACGGCGCAATGACAACGGCCTTGCCCTCGCCTCCTGCAATTATTGTCTTCACAGCACTGGGCTTTTGCAGTAATAATTGGTTTAATGGCAATTAAGCCTGCCTTTATAATATGTTCAATCCAACCGCACAGTTAA
The DNA here is from genome assembly GCF_913058315.1 of uncultured Alteromonas sp. Classification (GTDB taxonomy): domain Bacteria; phylum Pseudomonadota; class Gammaproteobacteria; order Enterobacterales; family Alteromonadaceae; genus Alteromonas. The sequence goes on from NZ_CAJXQY010000005.1 coordinate 60,372, forward strand.
CGATAACCTGGTGTTACTAACGCGGTAGCCTTGTTCAATGCTGTCTATGAAGCAGCCAGATTGATTTAAAATAAACATTCAGCATTGCTTGGAAAAACTGGGTAAATACCCAAATAATACGATTTTTTATGCAACTTAAGTTGTAGACATAAAAGTAGCATTATTGTTTTTAAGCGCTGATTGAGTATTTTTTTACGATTTTTTTTGCAATCAATAACCAGCCTAAGCCATTGATATTTATATACAACAAAGATTGTATACGATTTCATAAAACCCGGCTCACACATTCCGATTGATTTTAGGAATCAATATCGGTATTTTGTACGGCCCGCTTGGCAATAGTGCATAAAAATGCGGTATATGACTGGTATCCACTAATAATAATTAACGACAAACCGGCGCAGACTGATTTTTCATTATTTTTCAGTCTCTAATACGCGTTGTTACGCAGTTGCAAATGCCACTTCAGGCCAAAAATGCAGCGCATACCTTGCCCAGTCTAAGGTTTAAGGAGTTAAGAGAATGAGTTTATATAATCCCAACGATTCACGGGATAACTGTGGATTTGGTTTGATTGCCCACATAGAAGGTGAGGCCAGTCATAAGCTGGTGACTACCGCTATTGAAGGGCTTGACCGCATGCAACATCGTGGCGGCATTGCCGCAGACGGCAAAACCGGTGACGGTTGTGGTCTGCTACTGCAAAAGCCTGATGCCTTCTTCCGCATGATAGCAGAGCAACATGGCTGGAAGCTCAGCAAGAAATATGCGGTGGGAATGATTTTCCTTAATCAGGACGAGACACTGGCGCAGGCTGCGCGGGAAGTCGTTAATGAAGAGCTGCAAAAAGAAACCCTTGATGTGGTGGGCTGGCGTGAAGTGCCGGTCAATCATGACGTGCTGGGCGAACTGGCGCTAACCGGCGTTCCCCAGATCGAGCAGGTATTTGTTAATGCCCCGGCTGGCTGGCGTAAGCGTGACCTGGAACGCCGTTTATTTATGGTGCGTCGCCGGGTAGAAAAACGCCTCGAAAATGACCCTGACTTTTATGTTGCCTGTCTGTCTGGCCTGGTAACTATCTATAAAGGCCTGGTAATGCCCAAAGACTTACCAGCCTTCTATAAAGATCTCGCCGATGAAGATCTGAAAAGTAGCATTTGTGTATTCCACCAACGCTTCTCAACCAACACATTGCCGAAATGGCCGCTGGCACAGCCGTTCCGCTATCTGGCACACAACGGTGAAATTAACACCATTAAAGGCAACCGTGACTGGGCAATGGCCCGTACCGGTAAATTTGCTACGCCACTGATCCCGGACCTGAAAGACGCAGCGCCATTTGTTAATACCGAAGGTTCTGACTCTTCGTCACTTGATAACATGCTGGAACTCTTCCTGGCCGGTGGTATGGACTTGTTCCGCGCTATGCGCTTACTGGTACCACCCGCGTATCAGAACAATGACACCATGGATCCGAAGCTGCGTGCATTTTACGAGTTTAACTCTATGCACATGGAACCCTGGGATGGTCCGGCGGGTATCGTAATGACCAATGGTCGTCATGTAGCCTGTAACCTCGACCGTAACGGTCTGCGTCCGGCCCGTTATGTGCTGACTAAAAACGGCTTTATTACCCTGGCCTCTGAAATTGGTATTTGGGATTACGAGCCTGAAGACGTGCTGGAGAAAGGCCGCGTTGGGCCCGGTGAAATGCTTGCCGTGGATACTTACAACGGTAAAATCTGGCGTTCGACCGAAATTGATGACGAACTGAAAGACCGTCACCCCTACCATGAGTGGATTGAGAAAAATATCCGCTCACTGACGCCGATTGAGAATATGGATGCTTCGCTAATTGGTCAGCGGGTATTTAACGACGACACCATGGCGGTCTATCATAAGCTGTTTAACTACAGTTATGAGGAAATTCATCAGGTTATTAAAGTGCTTGGTAAGGACGGTCAGGAAGCCGTTGGCTCAATGGGTGATGATACCCCTATGGCGGTATTATCTTCCAAGCACCGTACCCTGTACGATTTTTTCCGTCAGCAGTTTGCGCAGGTAACTAACCCGCCTATCGACCCGCTGCGGGAGAACCACGTCATGTCACTGGCCACCTGTATTGGTCGTGAGCAAAACGTCTTCAGTGAAACCAGTGGTTATGCCGATCGCGTATTGTTTAAATCACCGGTACTGATGTACACCGATTTAAAACAGTTACGTGAATTTAACCCTGACCATTACTATTCTGAAGTTATTGATCTGCAATACTCGCAGGATGAAGGGCTGAAGAAAGCCATTGAGCGTATTTGTCACGAGGTAGAATACCTGGTGAAGCAAAAACGCGCCGCTTTTGTGGTACTGTCAGACCGTAACATCAAGCCTAACAAACTGCCTGTTCCTGCCGCTATGGCTGTGGGCGCAGTAAACCGCCGCTTAGTGGATCAGCAGTTACGCTGTGATGCCAATATTGTGGTGGAAACGGCCTCGGCCCGCGATCCGCATCATTTCGCCGTTTTGATTGGTTTGGGTGCAACGGCTATTTATCCGTTCCTCGCCTACGAAACCATCGAACAGCTGTGCGAAAAAGGTGAGCTGGATATATCCGCCATGCAAGCTGTGTTGAATTACCGTAAAGGGATCAATAAAGGCCTGTTTAAGATCATGTCGAAAATGGGTATCAGCACGGTTGCAAGTTATCGTAGCTCCAAGCTGTTTGAAGCCATTGGTATCAGCCATGATGTAGTGGAGATGTGCTTTAAAGGAGTCACTTCAAGAATTGAAGGTGCTTCCTTTGACGATTTCCAACAGGACACTGTTAACCTGTCACGGATTGCCTGGCTCAAACGCAAGAAAATGTCTCATGGTGGCCTGCTCAAGTACGTCCACGATGGCGAATACCACGCCTATAACCCGGATGTAGTGAAAACACTGCAAACTGCCGTGGTAAGTGGTAACTATTCAGACTATCAGCAGTACGCGGCGTTGGTGAATGAACGATCGCCGTCGCACCTTCGCGACCTCATGAAAGTCCTACCAGCCGGCGAAGCGGTTGATATCAGCGAAGTCGAATCAGCAGAGAATTTATTCCCTCGCTTTGATACTGCCGCGATGTCAATTGGCGCTCTGAGCCCTGAGGCCCATGAAGCGCTGGCGATTGCCATGAACCGCTTAGGCGGTCAGTCTAACTCAGGTGAAGGTGGTGAAGATCCAAAACGCTTCAACACCGAAAAGAACTCTAAAATCAAGCAGGTTGCTTCCGGCCGCTTTGGCGTAACGCCTCACTATCTGGTTAATGCCAATGTCATCCAGATCAAGGTTGCACAAGGTGCGAAACCGGGTGAAGGTGGTCAGTTACCTGGTGATAAAGTCAATAAATATATCGCGCAACTGCGGTTCTCGGTGCCAGGCGTAACCCTGATTTCACCACCACCGCATCACGATATTTACTCTATTGAAGATTTAGCTCAGTTAATCTTCGATCTGAAGCAAGTGAACCCAACCGCACTTATTTCAGTGAAACTGGTTTCTGAGCCAGGTGTAGGCACCATCGCAACCGGTGTTGCTAAAGCCTATGCCGACCTCATCACAATTTCTGGCTACGACGGCGGCACCGGTGCCAGCCCGTTAACGTCGGTTAAATATGCGGGTAGTCCGTTCGAACTGGGTCTGTCTGAAACACAGCAGGCACTGGTTGAGAATGGCCTGCGCCATAAAGTAAGGGTACAAACCGACGGCGGCCTGAAAACCGGTCTGGACGTAATCAAAGCCGCTATTCTTGGCGCTGAGAGCTTTGGTTTTGGTACCGGCCCGATGGTTGCTTTAGGGTGTAAATACCTGCGAATTTGTCACCTTAACAACTGCGCAACCGGTGTAGCCACTCAGGACGACAAACTGCGCAGCGACCACTTTATTGGCCTGCCAGAAATGGTCATGAACTACTTTAAGTTCGTGGCACAGGAAGTTCGTGAAATCATGGCTTCCATGGGCGTTCGTAAGTTTGATGAACTGATCGGCCGCACAGAATTACTGGAATTACTTGACGGTTATACCGCTAAGCAAAATAAACTGGATCTGTCTCCGATACTGGCCAAGCCGGTAGCGGGAGAGCATACCCGTCTGTTCTGCTCAGAAACCACCAATGCGCCGCTCGACAAAGGCGTCCTGAACGCAAAAATGCTCAAGGATGCTAAAGAAGCGGTAGTCAAAGGTTGTGGCATTAACTTAAGTTACCCCATCCGCAATACAGACCGCTCTGTCGGTGCATTATTGTCGGGTGAAATCGCCAAGCATTACGGCAACCACGATATGGAAGAAATGCCAATCACCGTTACCTTTAAAGGCACGGCTGGCCAGAGCTTCGGCGTTTGGAACGCCGGTGGTCTGAACATGTATATCGAAGGCGATGCCAACGATTACGTGGGTAAAGGCATGACTGGCGGTAAGCTGGTAATCTATCCACCACGTAAAGGCGAATTCAACGCCCACGAAAGTGCCATTATGGGCAATACCTGTCTGTACGGTGCCACTGGCGGTAAGCTATTTGCTGCAGGGCGTGCCGGTGAGCGTTTCGGTGTTCGTAACTCGGGGGCTATTGCGGTAGTAGAAGGGGTTGGCGACAACGGTTGTGAATACATGACCGGAGGCATCGTAGCGGTACTGGGTCCGGTAGGCATTAACTTTGGTGCCGGTATGACCGGTGGTTTTGCTTATCTGTATGATGAGCAGGGCGACCTCAACAACCGGGTAAACAAGGAGTTGGTGGAAGTACTGGATATCGACGATAAAGTCATTCTGGCCGAACATTTACGCGGGCTGATCAACCAGCACTACGAAGAAACCGGCAGTCAGTTCTCATTGGACCTGCTGCATGATTTCACCAATACACTGAATCGCTTTAAGCTGGTCAAACCAAAAACCAGTGATGTGAAAAATCTGTTGGGCCATATTAGTCGTTCCAGCGCGGAACTGCGCATTCAGGCGCAATAGAGGGGTTAGAAGATAATGGCTAAGAATGTATATCAATTTATTGACGTAGAAAGGATTGATCCGCCCAAGAAGCCGATTATGGATCGTAAGAACGGCTTTGCTGAGATCTACCATCCTCTGACAAATTCACAGGCGGAAGGCCAGGCAGATCGCTGCCTGGACTGCGGTAACCCATATTGTGAATGGAAGTGCCCGGTACATAACTATATTCCTCAGTGGCTGGCGCTGGCCAACGAAGGTAAATTTATCGAAGCAGCAGAGCTGTCTCACCAAACCAACAGCCTGCCTGAAGTATGCGGCCGTGTATGTCCTCAGGACCGTTTGTGCGAGGGTGACTGTACGCTTAACGATGATTTTGGCGCCGTGACTATCGGCTCCATTGAAAAACACATTACCGACACTGCCTTTAAAATGGGCTGGCGTCCGGACATGAGCGGTGTAACCTGGACCGATAAGAAAGTCGCCATTGTAGGCGCCGGGCCTGCCGGCCTCGCCTGTGCAGACATTCTGGTTCGTAACGGTGTGAAGCCGGTAGTGTTTGATAAATATGAAGAAATCGGTGGTCTGCTGACCTTTGGTATTCCGTCGTTTAAGCTGGAAAAAGACGTCATTAAACTGCGTCGTGAAATTTTCACCGAAATGGGTGTTGAGTTCGTTATGAACACTGAAATCGGTAAAGACGTGGCTTTCCAGGACCTGATTGACCAGTACGATGCCGTGTTCCTTGGCATGGGTACTTATAAATCAATGAAAGGTGGCTTTGATAACGAAGGGGCGGCAGGCGTACATGAAGCACTGCCCTTCCTGATTTCAAATACCAATCGAGTGATGGGTCTGGAAAAAGACGCCGCTGACTTTATCGATATGAAAGGTAAAAAAGTGGTTGTACTGGGTGGCGGTGATACCACCATGGACTGCGTTCGCACATCAATCCGTCAGGGCGCAGAGCGTGTTACCTGTGCTTACCGTCGTGACGAGTCAAGCATGCCGGGCTCACGTCGTGAGGTGGTTAATGCGCGCGAAGAAGGCGTTGAATTTGAATTTAATGTTCAACCGCTGGACATTGCAGTTGACGAAACCGGCAAAGCCATTGGCGTTAAGCTGGTTCGCACTGAAATGGGCGAACCGGATGCGGCGGGTCGTCGTCGTCCGGTTGTGGTAGAAGGCTCTGAATTTGTTCAGGAAGCCGATGCGGTGATCATCGCTTTTGGTTTCCAGCCAAGTCCGGCCCCCTGGTTTGCTGACTACGGCATTATTCTCGATGAGAAAGGCCGTGTTCGCGCTCCGGCAAAAGGTCAGTTTGCCTACCAGACATCTAACCCGAAAATCTTCGCCGGTGGCGATATGGTTCGCGGCAGTGATTTGGTAGTTACTGCAATTGACGAAGGCCGTAAAGCAGCCGACGGCATTCTGGATTATATCGGCGCCTGATCGCTCGATATCTGACACATAAAAAATGGAGCCCTGCGGCTCCATTTTTTTTACCTGTCTGATCGGCGCAGTGATGCCGGCTCTTCAGGACGAACAGCTGTAATGAGAAATGCCACCAGCGTCAAAATACTCAGCTGGCCGCAAACAGTAGTACGTTGTTTCAACGTCAGCGGACTGTTCATCATAAGGGTTAGTTAACACGTTCTGGAGTGCCTTCAACAGGGTAAAGTTGCCTTTTTCAGCCTCGGTATAGGCGGGCACAACCAACCATTCGCGCCACGTGTATTTGGGATTCACTTGCTTCATTCGCCTGGCAATTTCTTTATTATCCACACGCTTATCCAGGTGTTCATGCCAGGCAGTTAGCCAGTCGTTCCATTGTTGCTGTAACGCCTCATCCGCCGGCTGATAAAAGCACCGGGTAATAGCCGTCACCTTATCAGGCAGGCAACACAGCTCGCGAAACAGCATGGTATAGTCTACCGAAGTGCGCACCATCAGCTGCAATAACGACATCACCAGCTCTGCATTGTAGGACTGAAGTCCCAACTTTGACGCCCACATGACGCCCAGCTTGTGCTCCATCATGGCAGCGAATCCGCCGCGGATAGCGTCCAGTTCATTTAGTCTGTCCGGTTCATCCTGAATTAATGGTGCCAGGGCCCCACAGAACATCGAAAAGTTCTTTTCGGCTGCCGCAGTTTGATTAAAAAAGGAAAAATGCCGGCCGCCGCCCGTCCAGGGCTGATAGAGAGGGTCAAACAACTCACAAAACCCGAAAGGACCATAATCCAGGGTATAACCACCAGCGGCGCAATTATCACTGTTAAAGTTGCCCTGGCAATACCCTACGCGAATCCAGTTTGCAACCAGTGAGGTCAGCCGTTCCTGAAAGATTTCAGCCAGTTGAATGACCTGCTCAGGCAATGACAGACTGGTGTCAATTTCCAGTGCATACTCCCGTTCAATCAGATGGGCAACCAAAGCCTGTAATTCTGCTAAGGCATCGGGATGCTGTTGGCTTCGAGCCCGACGGGCAAAAAGCTCCAGTTGGCCAACCCGAATAAAGGACGGCGCCACCCGAGTGGTAATGGCAACCGGATTAGCCACCATGACCTCGGGTTCAAAGGACGATGACCCTTGATAATACCAGGGTCGGTTGACGGTTTCTGATTGTGACATCATCAGACACAACGAACGTGAGCTTGGCACGCCAAGGGCATGCATATGCTCCTGAGCCAGGAACTCTCTGACACTGGAACGCAACACCGCACGTCCATCAGCCCCCCGACAATAGGGCGTTCGCCCGGCCCCCTTGAGCTGCATTTCCCACCGTTTGCCATTAAACAGCCCTTCAAAAACAGAAAGAGCCCGCCCATCACCATAGCCATTACCGGTGCCAAATGGGCATTGCTGGGTATATTCCGTACCGTAAATCGACAGCGCATACCCGGTTGCCCAGCCTGTTTTCCGCATGGGTGGTGGGACATTGGTCATATCCCCTGAAAATAATCGGACAAACGCTTCTGTCCCGGCCAAATTGTCATCCAGGCCTAACTCCCGGAACAACGTCTGGCTGTGAGCAACATAGCCAGGCGCTTTCAATGCCATGGGTAATACCGGCACATAGTGGCCGGAATACACCTGTCTTGGCTGATGATCATAACCGTCGGAGGTTGCCTGGGGGTCTGGATTGAGCGACGTCAAAAAGGAATAATCGGCGCAGTCCGCCAGTTCACTCAAAGATGTAATCGGGGCGGTTCGGGAAGCTTGGTCCGGCATTAAGTCATACCTCTTAGTCACCAGCGGCAGCAATGTCTGCCGCTGGTTTGGCGCACGCGCTTAATGCAGCGTACGGAAATGAATTGCACTGGGGTATTGTGCATTATGGTAGATAGTATGGAAAGCCTTCACAAAGTCACTTTGTTCAGCCTCAAAGATATTCTCCACATAGTTTTGCGGATTGATGTCAATGAACGGGAACATGCTGCTTTGGATTTGAATCTGCAACTTGTGCCCGCGCTTGAACGTATGCAACACATCGTAAAGGTCGAATCTCACTTTGGTTGGCGTGTCGGGTTTAAAAGGCACCGGTTTGGACATACTTTCTCTGAAACGGCCACGGATAACGCCCCAGCGAACCAGTTCGTGACGATTGCCTTTTTCTGCATCCACCTTATCTGTATTTTCGTCTTTTCCGGGCAACACATCAACCAGCTTAACCACTATATCGGCTGCAGTTTGGGTGGTGGAGAACCACAGGTCCAAATCAATCGCGCCAGCCAGGGTTAAATCGTTTTCCAGCGCATCGGTTTCAAACACCAGTACATCAGGACGTCTGGCGGCATAGCGCTGATCTTCCACCATATAAGGCCGATCCCAGCCACGGCTGACCTGAGCCGAATGCGGGACAGGTTTATTCGGATCACTGATATAGTCACTTTTCCCGCTGTCTGACTGAGCGTCAACAAGTGCTTCATCAGCAGCCAGGTAAAGCGTGCTTTGAGTGGCTTGTGCAGGCGGCCACACATCGAATTTACGCCAGCGGTTACTGCCGGTTTCAAACATCGTCGCAGTGGCAATCTCCACCGCTTGTGTCTCTTTCAGATGTTGTTTAAAGAACGGCAGTAACACCTCCTTTTGAAACCACGCACTGGTATCAAACCCGAAATCGGCCTCGCCGAGGGATTTACCGCCTTTGGTACTGTTCCACTGTCCGTGGAACCAGGGGCCCATTACCATCTTCACATGGGATTTCTGATTCTGATCTGACATGGTCTGGTAGGTCGCCAACGGTCCATAGAGATCCTCAGTATCATACCAACCTCCAACTACCAGAGTAGCGGGTTTGGTTTTATTGAGGTGCTGCAGCACATTTCTGGCCTGCCAGTACGCATCATAATTTGGGTGTTCTGTAAGCTCGTTCCAGAACGGGCGCTCGCCGTGAAAGTAGTTTTTGTTGACGTTTGATAACGGGCCCAGTTCTCTGAAGAATTGATAGCCATCCGGGGTAATGGGATCCATGCCTTTTTCACGGTGCGCCTGAGGCCCGTCTAATGGCTTATCGAAAGAATCAAAAAAGATAAACGCCATGGGGGTTACAAACGCGCCATTACGATGAAAATCGTCAAAAAACCAATCTGCAATAGGCGCCTGTGGTGAAATGGCTTTTAACGCAGGATGACTGTTTATAGCCCCCACAGAGGTATAATACCCCGGGTAAGAGGTGCCCCACATGCCAACACGACCATTGTTATGCGGCAGGTTTTCTACCAGCCATTCAATCGTGTCATAGGTATCGGTCGCATCGTCAGTGGCTTTTTTACCGCGCTTGTAAGCATCCTGGGGGCGCATATTCACAAATTCACCTTCCGACATCGACTTACCCCGGACATCCTGAAAGACGAAAATAAACCCTTCCTGCTCAAAAGCCGCTGATGGCCCTAAACGTGTTTTATATTTGCTTGCGCCATAAGGCGCCACCCGGTAAGGCGTACGCTGCATCAGTATGGGGTGCGCTTGTGTGTCATCGTTAGGTATGTAAACGGAGGTAAACAGTTTTACCCCATCGCGCATTGGTATCTGATATTCATATTTCGAGTAATTGGCCCGGATATACTCAGCCCGCTGCTCTGCCTGTTCGTCAGCAGCAAAGCTCATAGGACTGATGATTAGCAGCAGAAGTATCAGCCGCGTTACTGTCATTCGCATAAGTTTTGTTCTCTTTGTTATTCAAAAGCGTACTGCGCAGTGTAGTCGTATTTTCAGTGCTTGCGCACGGGCCCTGATTTAAGTGGCAGAAAAAACAGGAGGAATGGAGGACTGCGTGGGCGCTGAGCAAATACAGCGCCGGCAGGATAACCTTACCATCAGGAATTATACTTATTGCTACTTTGCAATACTTTAATCAGGGCCAATACAATTGCTTAGCGTACAGAGCTCTCCTATAGTAACAGTATGAAAAAGAGTAAACGTCAAACTATGAAATTCACGCCGCGCAAATTAATACTGGTCACCAGCCTGATGGTCATGGCTTCATCCCTTATGGCAACCGACTCCATGGCCACTACGCCGCCAGAGTCCCAACCTGAGATCAGTAGTTGTCCGGCGGCGTTTTTTGCCGTCAAAGTTCATGAGGATGCCAAACAGTGTCAGCCTTTTGACACCGACATGCCAGCATCCATGGTTTATTTTATTGCCGATACACCCGACGCCATCGTGGCATATTACCTGGCCCTGATGCCCGACTTGTCGTTGAAAGGCGAACATAACCAACGCGTATTGTTGGTCAATGACGCGCAAAATGTCCGTGTAGTGGTTTCACCAGATGGTGAAGGCGCCCAGGTGGATATACTGGTACTCGGTAAAGAGACCCCCGCTCCCATTGCCAGTCTGAGCAACGATTAACTTTTCATTAGCCAGCCGGTTACTTTTCGAATAACTGGCACCGCCTTTGCAATTTCTCTTACAAGTTTGTCCTGTCGCCCGGGTATGTCAGATTATTGACGCTCGTGCGCTCTTATTTGTTGAGGAAGCGTATGGAACTTGCCATTATTTTGTTTATGTTACTGATAGTTGTCACTGTTGGTGCACTTAAACTTTCTGATCACGGTATGAGTTTTCCCTTTCGTAAAAAACACCAGCTGTTTACTCAGGTAGAACACACCTTTATCAATTTACTGGAACAGGCCGTTGGCCGCGAATTCAGAATTGTTTCCCGTGTCCGCCTTAACGACCTGCTGGCCGTTCGAGACAGCACCAATAAGCGTCAGGCACGTCAGGCATTGCTGCGTGCGGGCAGCAAGCAGCTCGACTTCGTATTATGTCGCCGGGACGACATGACGCCGGTACTGGCCATTGATTTGGTCCATAAACAGGGCAAGGAAGGCTACAAAACCCAGCGCGACTGGTTTGTTTCGGGCGCCCTCGATGCAGCCGGAATCCCTCACGCCAGGTTCAAGGTTAAATCCGGTTATTCGGTAGAAGAAGTCAAAGAATGTGTGGAAACCAAGCTCATTCCACTGCGTAAGCAGCAGGCCAAACTGGCCGCCAGTAAAATGAATCCGCCGCAGACAACACGCCCTACCCGGCCGGTACGGTCCAGTCGTCAGCCTGGCGGCGAACAGGTAGCCGCCTAACGATACAAATAAAGAAGGGGCCGGTTGAGGCCCCTTTTGCATGGTCATTACGCCGCGTATTTACAGGCTTGATGTTGAATAGACCACTGTAAGATGGGGCGGTATCACGGCATTGGCCGGAACAAATGCAACCGTATCTTTATGGCTGGATACATAACTAATCAACTCATCCACCGTCGCTACCTCTCTGGGGGGACGGGAACGCCCGCTAAATCGCATTTGTGACCAGTAAGACTGAATCCGGGACTCGGTGAGGCCAATAATTTTAGTATTAAAGACAGCCCGGGCAAGGGTTTGGGGCGGCAGTGATACTGGCTCAAGCACCACATCACTGGCATTTCCCATAAACAAATTACGGATGTCGATTTTATTTAATTTCACCGCAGTATTGCCGACATTGGCCACCACCACTATATCGTGCTCCTGCGCCTGACAATGCAGCGCGCTAAAACCTAACAATGATGTCATCAACAGATGTCTTAAAAAGTTTGTCCGTCTCATCAGAATACAAACTCCATACCCAGTTGATACAGATTGACGCTCTCATCGAAATCGGTTCTGTCATCCACGGCTTCAAACGTAGAAATTCCCAGAGCCCCCCGGTAATGAGTCACCTCGGCCTTAAACGCCACGCTAACGCCAACATCCCAGCGTACCCCAAGGGTCACGCTCTCAAGGTCTGCCGCCTGGGTTCTGGCAAAGACGGTTTGATAACCGTAATACAACTGATCGAGATCCGGCGACAACCCCAGCGGAATGTCGCTGGCCGGCGCCTGTGGATTGGTAGCCATATCGGCGTAGGTCAGGTGCACGGTAAAGGGGTGGAAAACCAGTCCGCCCTGTATATAGTAACTTTCGATATTCGGCGCCAGAACAGTATCTGACTGAATTTCCATCCATTCCCAGGCCAGATTGTAATCCAGTTCATCTAACGACAGACCCACCTGATAAATATCAAACGTCCCTTCCATGGTCAGGGAGTTGGCACTTTCAACAAAACCAAAGCTACGCAGTTGATCGGCGAATGCTGAGATCTCGGCCAGATTGACCCTGAAATCGGCGGTGGTGTAGGACGCTCTGAAACGCAGATTGGCGTTGTACACACCATTAAAGACAACACCTGTCAGGCCATCTATATCGGTAGCATAGCGACGATCCTGAAACTGGGTATCGCCCTGAAAAGAGCCGTAATACCCTTCAACCGAACCACTGATATTGCCTAACGCGAAATTATGGATAACGCTGGCACCGTCGTACTGATTAAATAAAAATGCACTGTAAAGTTGCTGTGGTGGTGAAATCCACGGGTAAGCAAAGCCCACATCGATAACATCACTGTAGTAATAAAACGGCGTTCTCATTCGTCCGCCTTTAATCAGCCAGTTATTATGTGGCACATAGCTGGCGTAAAACCATTCAACGCCGGAGTCCCGCTCGCTATTGGTATGCGCCAGCACCTGTGAAGTAATCATCAGGTTGTCGAGCAAATGATAATCTGCCTGCAGGGCAAGCAAGGTTTGTTCATTGAAGGAGACTTCATTTTCGTACCCTTCAAAGGACACGCTGGGGTCATCGATAAAGCCGGCAACAATTCGGCCGAAACCGGATATTTCCAGCTTCTCGCTGCTCGCCAAAGCGGTTGACGATGCCAGCAGGCCAGCGCAGAGGGTGGCGCCGGACACCCTATTTCTAAACGTTGAGCTCATAAGGTTAAAAAACTACCCAATTGAAAAAGTAATGAGGGATTAATCCCTGATAATAAAGCCGAATGACCGTCCTTTTACGAATCCCTGTGTACCCACTAACACATTCATATTACACTTCATCCTTAAGCATATATTGTAGTGCACCCGTGATCTTTGCGCACTCATTTCCAAGTTAAATAAGCAATTTAAAGGCAGATTATGAAAATTGGTATCCTTGGCGCCATGGACCAGGAAGTCGCCCTGTTAAAAGCATCGCTGGACGAACTGAACACCCGGGAAGTTGCCCACCTGACTTTCTACACCGGAAAACTCCACGGCATCGACGTGGTGCTGGTCCAATGTGGTATCGGTAAAGTGGCGGCAGCAGTTGCTACCACGTTACTCATTCAGGCTTTCGAGCCCGATTTTGTGGTAAATACCGGGTCGGCCGGCGGTTTCGATACCAGCCTGGATATTGGTGACATTGTCATTGGCAATGGCGTGCAGCACCATGATGTGAACATTACACACTTTGGCTATGAGCCGGGACAGTGCGTGGGAATGCCTACGGTCTTTGACTGTGATGAGCAACTGGTGACGGCTGCTGAAGCCGCCGCGGCCAATGCGTTACACGTAAAGACTATTCGCGGTCTGATTTGTACCGGTGACGCCTTCATAGGTACCGACGAGGCGGCCGCGCAACTGCGTGAAGCGTTTCCAGCCATCAGTGCATCAGAAATGGAAGGCGCTGCTATCGCTCAAACCAGTCACATGCTGGGTAAACCGTTTTTGGTTATCCGCTCACTTTCCGATATCGCCGGTAAAACCTCTACCGTTTCATTCAACGCTTATCTGGAAACCGCAGCGAAAAATTCGGCTGAACTGGTAATAGGCATGATAAAGGTTATCGCTAACCGGGCAACCGAAGCCTAAGCCGTCGCGATGATTGAGTTGCCGGCGGATACGACCCTGTCCCTGATCATTACGCTTTGCGTTATTCTGCTTGATCGGGTGTGGCGTATTCCGCCTCAGGCCCACCCCCTGACGCTTTACCGAATGCTGGTTACCAACCTGGCTATCAAGGTTTGCCCGGCGTCTTCGGCTCCGCTTACACAGCATTACATCAGCGGCACACTTGGCATTGTGGTGTTAACCGTACCGTTTTTGATAGTACTGGCGTTTGTTCTGAGTCTTGCTGAATACACCTGGTTTTTCGATGCCCTGATACTGTTTTGCTGCATTAACTTCTATTCGATTCGTCGTCAATACAAGCTGATTACGCTGGCGTTAAGTGGCAATAAAAAGCTGCTGGCCAGGGAGCGTCTGACCCTTTTGGTTGCCCGCCAAACAAACTCGTTATCTGATATAGGTATCGCTAAAGCCGCTATAGAAGCCTATCTGCTGCGCTTTATGCAACAGTTTGTCGGAGTGATATTCTGGTTCCTGGTGGCCGGCCCGCTGGCCGCCCTGAGTTATCGCTTGCTGCTCGAGTTTCGCTGGCAGTGGCACAGAAAAAAGCGGCAGTTCACGGCATTCGGTCTGCCGGCCTATTGGCTGAGTCAAAGCCTGATTTTAATTCCTTACTGCCTCGGACTGTTACTGATTCTCCTGAGCACTTCGCCGATAGGTGCCATTAAAGGGCTACGGCACACGTCCCAACGGGGTATATCCTCCCTGCTGCTTAGCACATTTGGCGCAGGCATGGGCATTCAGCTGGGCGGCCCGGCTTTTTATGACGGCACCAAATTACGCAACCCACGAGTGGGCGGTTCCCGTCAGGTACGCTTTTCTGATCTGACCCATGTACTGCGCGCCATCAATCGCCAGACCTGGCTGGTCATGGTCCTCCTCACTTTGTTATTACTCCTTTGCTGGCAACTGAAATTATGAAGAATGCTTACTCCTGGCTATTGCTGCTTGGGCTTGTGGTGGCTGTGCGGGTCGAATCGGCCGAACGTATCGTTACCCTTTCACCTCATCTAACAGAATGGATATACAGTCTGCAGGCGCAAGACCGCCTGGTGGGCGTCAGTGCCTTTAGTGATTACCCTGAAGCCGCCGCCGAGCTGCCGGTAATAGCCGACTACCAGGGCGTGGATTTTACCGCCTTGATGGCCCTGGAACCGGATCTGGTGCTCGCCTGGGGCGGCGGCAACAAACCCCAGGACATTGCCCGCCTGAAAAGTCTCGGCCTCAGGGTTTACATTTCCCAGCCACAGACCCTGGATGATATTGCAACGGAAATGCTCGACGTCGCCAGATTAACCGGCCAGGTTGAATCAGGCCGCAGCCTGATTAACCGGTATCGCCAGGAACTGAATCAAATACAAACGCAGTATCAAAACCTTAAGACGGTGAAAGTATTTTATTACCTGTGGGCTCAACCACTGATGACCATTGGTGAGGGCGCATGGGCCAACAAAATTCTCACCACCTGTGGCGCTGAATCGGTGTTCATTGACTCCCCCATCGACTATCCCGAAGTGTCGGTGAAACAAGTTCTGTTGCGCCAGCCAGCATTGCTGATTGCCGCAAGTGATCAATCGGTTCAAACTCTGGAAAATTTTTGGACCCCTCACCGGTCTGTTATTGCAGCACCTCTTGTCACCGCCGATGCTAATGCCCTGCATCGCTTTACGCTTCGGATCACCGCGGCAATAGACACGTTGTGCCAACGAATTGATCATTACCGAAAATAGGAAAATCCATGCGCCTGCTTACTTTTTCTCTCACCCTTCTCAGTTTACTGCTGTCCGGGGCGGCTTTCAGTCATGACGGGATCCCTGACATTTCACCGGCGAGTTTGCATCACCAGGGGTTCAACGGCTTACTCTTAGATGTTCGAAGTGCTGAAGAATACAGCGCTGGTCACGTTCCCGGTGCACTCAATATCCCCCACTCAGAGATTAATTCACACCTTGCCAGCCTCGGTTCCACTCAACAACCGATACTGGTTTACTGTCGTTCCGGGCGGCGCGCAGGCATTGCCCTGAGTCAACTCTCCGAGCTCGGTTTTTCGCAGTTATATCATCTCGATGGTGACATGCAGGCCTGGCAGTCTGACGCATTACCAGTGGCGAAGTAAACCGGGTATATCACATCCTGGCATGGACATATCGCGGCTTTGGCGGCATCATATCGCTCTTGTTGCTACACGCGAAATGTTATGACTATCGATATATCAACGCCGGCTATGTTGTTCCCGGCGATCTCTCTTTTGTTACTGGCTTACACCAATCGTTTTCTGACCCTTGCTTCGTTGATCCGTCACTTTGATAAGGGCGAAGACAGCGAGAGTACCCAGGCGCAGATAAAAAACCTGCGTAAACGCATCCATTATATCAAACGCATGCAGGAAACCGGCGTTTTCAGTTTTTTCCTGTGCGTACTATCGATGCTGGCTATTTATCTGTCTTACCAGTTAGCGGGCAACTGGCTGTTTGCTGCCAGCCTCGTCTTTTTGCTCTACAGCCTATGGCAGTCAGTACTGGAAATTCGCATATCACTGGATGCCCTTGACGTGCACCTACAGGGAATGGATCTTGGCAAATCTAAAAAATAGCGCTGAAATCTCTTATTCAGCACTGACCCCAACGCATTTTCCAGCCGTTCTGGAACTGGGTAACCGCGTACAGGGCGAGGGTTATCTGAACCTGGAGAACCTGACCGAGTATTACCAACGCGGCCTGAAAAATGGTATCAATGCCGGCATAGTCGCCTTTTACCGCGAACAGTTGGTTGGCTTCAGACTCACTTTTGCCCAGGGACAGTGGGATATCGACCAGTGGGCAACACCCCAGGACTGGGGCGTTGCGCCTGCAAGCGTTTGCTATTTTAAATGCAATACGGTGGATCCGGCCATGCAGGGATATGGTATCGGTTCGACCTTACTGAGCAAGGCGATTGACGCTGCACGACAACAAGGCAGCCGCGCCGGTCTGGCCCATATCTGGCTGGCCAGCCCCGGTAACAGCGCATTTAAATATTTCAGTAAAAACGGCGGCCGGTTGATAAAAGAACATCCTAACAAGTGGCAATATGCCGCCATTTATGAAGGCTACGATTGTCCGGTATGTGATGATTTGTGTGCTTGTGTGGCGGCAGAAATGTTGCTGACTTTTACCGACCAGTAAACATCAAAGTGCGCTGCAGGACGCAGCGCACCGAACTGTTATGCCAGGGTGATCCGGGCAAATTTACGCTTACCTACCTGATACACATTTTCACCTTTTTCGGTCAGAACCAGGCGGGTATCGGTGACTTTTTCACCATCAATCTTCACCGCGCCCTGCTTGATCATGCGCATGGCATCCGAAGTGGAGCCCACCAGACCGGCTTCCTTCAGGAGGTAACCTATCGCGACTTCACCGTCGGTTAAAGCAATGCTGACTTCCGGCATATCATCAGGAATGGCATTTTTCTGAAAACGCTGGATAAAATCCTGATGAGCAGCTTCGGCAGCTTCCGCAGAATGGAAGCGGGCGATAATTTCTTTCGCCAGGGTGATTTTAATGTCACGGGGATTCGCCCCATCAGCCATTTGTTGCTTAAGCTCAGCAATCTCTTCCAGCGGCTTAAAGCTCAGCAGATCGTAATAGCGCCACATCAACTCGTCAGAAATCGACATGATCTTGCCAAACATCTCGTTTGGCGCATCAGTAATGCCGATGTAGTTGTTTAACGACTTAGACATTTTCTGCACGCCATCGAGGCCTTCCAGCAATGGCATCATCAGCACAACCTGTTGTGACTGACCCTGTTCCTTTTGTAATTCGCGTCCCATCAGCAGGTTAAAGCGCTGATCGGTACCACCAAGCTCAACATCTGCTTGCAGCGCAACAGAATCCCAGCCCTGCACCAGCGGGTATAAGAACTCGTGAATAGCGATGGGCTGCTCATTGGCGTAACGCTTTTTAAAATCATCACGTTCCAGCATTCTCGCTACAGTCTGACTGGCGGCCAGTTTGATCATGCCTGCCGCGCCCAGCTGATCCATCCATTCAGAATTGAAACGGATTTGAGTTTTTTCAGGATCGAGGATCTTAAACACCTGCTCCTGATATGTTTTAGCGTTAGTAAGCACTTGCTCTTTAGTAAGTGGCTTACGGGTAACATTTTTCCCGGTGGGATCACCAATCAAGCCGGTAAAGTCACCAATCAGGAACACGACGTTGTGCCCTAATTGCTGGAAAGCACGCAATTTATTGATCAGCACCGTATGCCCAAGGTGTAAATCCGGCGCGGTAGGATCGAATCCGGCTTTGATTGTCAGCGGTTTGCCTGACTTTAATTTTTCGATCAGGGCGTCTTCGGGCAATATTTCATCAGTACCCCGTTTAATTTCGGCCAGGGCTGCTTGCCAGTCACTCATTTTTCTGCTTCCATCTAACTTCATTCTGGGCGGGCATTTTACGCGCGCCGACCGTCTATTAAAACCCTTTATGCACTTTCTGCGGCCCGGAACGTAATTATTTCACTTTTTCCGCCCCCAATCCCTTCAATTTTGCCAGATCCCTCTAGCATCTCAGTGCTGAAACCGCTATTCTCAGGCTGTTATGAGAAAGATATATACACCTCAATTACTCACTGATTTATTTAAGCAAATGCCGCGGCCGCACCGTATTGGTCTGGTAGCCGCCAGCGCTTTGGTTGGATTACTCATTTTGCTGCCATCTGAAAAGGTGGAAGCGTCGCGCCATACTGAATCTCTGATCCTGGAAACCGGCAAGCGTTATCCGCTGTCGATGTCTCTAACCGAGTCAGATATTCTTATTGAGCAGGAAGACGAACCACAATGGCAAACCTATACGGTTAAGAGTGGTGATACGCTGGCCAAAATTTTCAAGCGCGCCGGTTTAAGCCCGAAAGACACCTATGCAGTAAGTCATGCTGGTGAGCAGGCGAAAACCCTGGTAACCCTGTTACCGGGCGATAAGCTCGATCTTAACGTGATTGATAATCAGTTTGCCGGTTTACGCTATGCGCTGTCGCCAACCGATACCCTGTTCATTGAACCCCAGAGTGAAACCGATGACCTGGTGTCGCGCATCGACAGCAAACCGGTGGAAGTACGTCACAATTTTGCCCAGGGCGAAATTACCTCGAGCTTTTGGAATGCCGGGGTAGCTGCCGGCCTTACCGATAATCAGATTATGCACCTGGCCGGCATTTTTGGCTGGGATATCGACTTCGCCATGGAAATTCGCGCCGGCGATACCTTTAATGTGGTGTATGAAGAACGCTATATCGATGGAGAATTTGTTGGCTACGGTGACATAGTCGCCGCCGAATTTGTTAATCAGGGTGAACGGTTTGCCGCCATTCAGCACGAAGATGGCAACTACTATACGCCGGAAGGCCGCAGCATGCGTAAGAGCTTCCTGCGCGCGCCCATTAACTTTAAATATGTCAGCTCGAATTTCAGCAAGGCTCGTTTTCATCCGGTTCAAAAGCGCTGGAAAGCCCATCGTGGTACCGATTATGTCGCCGCGGTAGGTACCCCGGTAATGGCGGCCGGTGACGGTAAAGTCATCGAAGCAAGCTATAACAAATACAATGGCAATTACGTTTTCATTCAGCACGGCGAAAAGTACACTACCAAATATTTACACTTCAAAAAGAAAGCGGTGAAGAAAGGTGATTTCGTCAAGCAGGGTCAGACCATAGGTTACCTCGGCAGCACCGGACTGGCTTCAGGGCCACACGTGCATTACGAGTTTTTGGTTGATGGTGTCCATCGCAACCCGCGTACCGTCGATTTACCCAAGGCACTGCCAATCGACCCCAAACAGCGCGCTGCCTTTATGCAGATCGCCGAGCAACGCCTCGCTCAACTCGGTACCTCCCGTCGCATAATGTTGGCCATGCAATAAACCCATGGCCTACTATATTGGCGTTATGTCGGGTACCAGTATGGATGGTGTGGACGCCATTCTGACAGACATTACCGACACTGCAATAGCGCCAATCGCCGCCGTTTCTGTTCCTTATCCTGCCGGTCTGCTGGAACAACTCCATCAGCTCTGTGGTATCAGTCCCAATGAAATCAATCATCTGGGCCAGGCCGATCGGGCCGTTGGCCGCGTGTTTGCAGAGGCGGTCAACAAGTTACTGGCTGAGCACCATTTATCCCCGGCAGATATTCAGGCAATAGGGTCTCACGGACAGACTGTTCGCCACTACCCTGAAGGCCCTCCCGGCAACCAGAATGAAGATGGGTTTACCCTGCAAATTGGCGATCCCAATACCATCGCGACCCTTACTGGCATCGACGTAGTCGCCGACTTCCGCCGCAAGGACATCGCCTACGGCGGTCAGGGAGCCCCCCTGGTTCCAGCCTTTCACGCGGCCCGATTTGCTGAACTCGGAAAAAATCGCGCCATCGTCAATATCGGCGGTTTTGCTAATATCACTGTGCTTGAAGGCATTGATGCCAGTGCAATTCGTGGCTTTGATACCGGTCCCGGCAATGCCCTGATGGACGGCTGGTGCTTACAACACCTCAACCAACCATTCGACCGGGATGGTCAGTGGGCTGCCAGTGGCAACGTCCACGAAGCGCTTCTGAGCAGCCTTCTGGCCGACCCCTACTTTGTCAGCACCGGGCCGAAAAGCACCGGCCGCGAATACTTTAATCTGGTCTGGCTGCGTCATCATTTGCACAGTCTGGATACCCCTATTGCCGCCGAGGATGTTCAGGCTACCTTGCTTGCGCTAACCGCGATCACCATCGCCGATAAGGTTAACGCTCTGGCGCAGATCAGAGAATGTTATGTGTGTGGCGGAGGGGCGTTTAACAGCCAGCTAATGGCGCAGTTGGAAGCGTTACTGCCACACTGCAAAGTCATGGCCACGGATAGTCTGGCCCTCAACCCGCAATGGGTTGAGGGAGTAGCCTTTGCCTGGCTGGCCTGGGCCTATTTCCATCGGGTCCCCGGCAATGTACCTAACGTAACAGGAGCTTCCCGCGCCGTGGTGCTGGGTAGCCTGACCCTGGCTGATTAATCGGGCTGATTTGCAAAGGAAAACTAATAATGCGTAAACTCGATGACACCGACATAGCCATACTGGCCTGTGTATTTAAAGACCCGTGCATAACCAATAAAGCCATTGCCAGCCATGTTGATCTGGCACCATCCTCATGCCTGGAGCGGATCAAGCGCTTACAAAATGAAGGCATTATATTAGGCGCCCGCAGTCAGTTAAATTTCGCTTTACTGGGCGGTCATATTCAGGCCATGGTGGCGGTTAGACTGGCCTCGCACAGCCGTGATACGGTGGCGCAGTTTCAGCAGCAGCTGGTTGATCAGAAAGAGGTCCTCAGCGTGTTTCACATGGGCGGAGAAAATGACTTCTTACTGCATGTCTGTGTGCCCGACGCGTTGCACCTGCGCGACTTTATTTTTAATCAGGTTACAGGCCGTGATGAGGTAGTGCATGTGGAAACCACCCTTATTTACGATCACGTGACCAGTAACTCCCTCCCATACTTCGAATAAACTAAAAACCTTCTTGTTGCGTAGTAATTGCATTCGCGCACAAGCGCTGGTTTTTACTATTAAGCAAGGAGACTTAATGACAGCACCGCATTTATTTTCCCCGATCACGTTTGCTGGCCAGACACTGAAAAATCGTATGGTACTCGCCCCACTCACCCGGGGCCGAGCCGGCCCGGACAGAGTACCCAATAAAATTATGGGCGACTACTATGTACAACGGGCCTCTGGTGGCCTGCTCATCAGTGAAGCAACCAGTATATCGCCAGAGGGAAATGGTTGGGTGGATGCACCGGGTATTTATACCCGTGAGATGACGGCGGGCTGGAAAAGCATCACCGAAAGAGTGCATGCCGCTGGCGGCCGGATGATCTTACAGTTGTGGCACACCGGCCGGGCGTCACACAGCGACTTTCACGAGGGAGAATTACCTTTTTCCGCTTCTGCAATCGCCATTAACGATGGCGACGGCATCTACACACCAGCGGGTAAAAAAGCATTTGAAGTACCTCGGGCCATGACCGTTGCCGACATCAAACGTACCGTAGAAGATTACCGTCAGGCGGCCGTTAATGCTAAAGAGGCTGGTTTCGATGGGGTCGAAGTGCATGCCGCTAACGGCTATCTTATTAATCAGTTTCTCGACAGTCGCAGTAATCAGCGTGATGATGACTATGGCGGCAGCCTTGAAAATCGTTACCGTTTTCTGGCCGAGGTTATGCAGGGGGTATTGGAGGTCTGGCCGGCCGAAAATGTTGGCGTACGGCTATCCCCCAATGGCGTGTTTAACGACATGGGCGCCGATGACTACAAAGAAACCTATCTGTTTGTTGCCGATAAACTGAATCAACTAGGCATTGGCTATTTGCACGTAATGGATGGTCTCGCGTTTGGCTTCCACGAACGCGGTGAGGCCATGACCCTGCAGGAATTCCGTCATGTTTATAAAGGACTACTGATGGGTAACTGTGGATACGACAAAGCAGCCGCCGAGCAGCATATCAGTAGTGGTGAAGCCGATATGATTGCCTTTGGCAGACCCTGGATCACCAATCCCGACCTGCCCGTCCGTTTTGCCAAAGGCTATCCGCTGGCCCCGTTTGACGACCCGAGTCATTGGTACGGCGGCGGCAGCGAGGGCTACAGCGATTACCACAACTATGAAGACACATCTGGGATCGGGCAGGCTGAAAAGCTGGTATAACCTATCCAACGGGGTATCTGGCGATACCCCGTTTTTTTTATTACAGCGGCTATTTCAGCATATCTGCCAGAGCGGGTTGTGCGCCATGGTACTGAGCATACACTTCTGCCGCTACACGCTGGTACAGTTCATCCAGTCTCGCCGCCGACATAAACCCCTCACTGAAACCCGGGTGAATGGGATCAATGGCCTGTTTTAATGCCAGCGTAAAATGCGCGATCAGCGATTTCACGCAGTCACACCCCATCGCAATTCGCATAGTGGTGAGCGCAATACCGGCTTTTCGCTGCTCTTCCCGACTCATTTCTGAATGCGAGGTTAGCGCCGGACATAAAATTAACGTATTGGTCTGACCGATACTAATCTGATGACCAAAAGCCGGCTCCAGAGAGTCAAAAAAGCGGGCAAACTGCACGCGATCCAATTCCGCCAGGTCGAGCTCCGCGGTAAACAAGGCACAGGGCCAGCCGTGACTATGCAACTGTTCGCGCAGGCCGGCATTTTCGTGATGACTCAAAGCGTGACTGTTTACCTTAATCTGCGGGTGGGAATCGAGATAATGGGTGAATACCTGGGTATTAATTACCTTGGTGAGCATTCGCTGAGTCAGGGTTTTCATACCGGTGAGTACATCAAAGGCTTTTTCTGAATCAAGGAATGCCCCTTTAATGTAATAC
>NZ_CAJXQY010000006.1 GCF_913058315.1 uncultured Alteromonas sp.
GATTTCTGCCTGTCTCGTGGGCTCGGAGATGTGTATAAGAGACAGGTTCTATATGAACGTGTTTATTCCACTCACCAACGCATTATTTGGTCGCACGCAATCGCACTGGATGGGGATGGGTGAGCCGCTGCCCAAAGGCGTAGGCGCTCAGTGGCGACGCTGGTGTAATGGTCAGGGTTATGCCAAAACCGAGTTTGGTAGTCATATTCAACAGCAGTATTACGATCAGCTCACTCAACCTGCATTGTGGCTAAGAGCCATCGACGACCAAATATCACCAGAGGTTAATATGGAAGATATTCTCACGGTCTATCAAAACCTCAGGGTCACGCGAAAAGTACTCGATCCGGACATGCATGGTCTGAAGCATCTTGGGCATATGCGTTTTTTCTCCAAACACGGATTACCTTTCTGGGCTGACATTGTGAGCTGGATAATTAAGCACTCATAACCGTGTTAGAAAAAAAGAGGGGGCACTCCATCGCCCCCTGAGGATCAAAAGAAGGGAACAACAAACGCTTCATCCAGTCGGATTGACGTTGTTGAGACACATCTGAAAAGCAATGTGCAATGCATGCCCTAGTGAAGCAAGTGCATTACACTTAAGAATAATCAAGAGCCGTGCCAAAACAGACTTTTATATAATAAACAGTGAGTTAAATTGAAATATTGAATTGAGAGAGGGAGATGGGGTCGGTAAATGTTGCAAAACGATAACAGTTTATTCCGACTACGCCCCTGCGTAGCCGGAATATTGGTCACAATTAGATGCTAACCCGCTTGTAGGGGCGGTATTCCGCCCGCCAGTAGTTTTTCTCAATACTGGCTAACAGGTTGTCGTCAGTTTGCTCCAGTGCCAGGCCTTGCTGCATAGCGACCTTAGCCACATCAAAGGCGATCTGGCGACTGAGAGCCGAGATCTTTCTCAGTGGCGGTAGTAGTTCGCCTTCACCGGAATTAGCCAGCGGCGAAGCATTGGCCAGCGCATTACTGGCGGCCATCAGCATTTCATCACTGATTAAGCGTGCCTTAGCAGCAATGACACCCAGGCCAATCCCTGGGAAGATATAGCTATTATTACACTGGGCTACCGGATACACATTGCCTTCGTATTCGACGGGCTTAAACGGACTGCCGGTGGCGATGATCACCTCCCCTTCGGTCCATTCAATAACCTGTTCAGGACGCGCTTCCACCTGACGTGACGGGTTACTAAGCGGAAAGATAATGGGCAGTTCGGTGTGGCGCTTCATGGCTCGCACCACATGCTCAGTAAACAAGCCGGGCTGGCCAGATACACCAATTAACACATCAGGCTTAGCGCAGTTAACCACATCCAGTAGCACCGGATATTCACCGCTAAACGACCAGTCAGCGATTTCGTCCTGACTATGTTGGAGTTTTTGCTGGAAGTCGCGCAGCCCCTCCTGACCTTCCATCACCAGACCGTAGCGGTCGACCATAAAGATTTGCTTACGGGCCTCTTCATCCCTGAGTCCTTCAGAACACATTTGTTGGATCAGCATCTCAGCAATACCACAACCGGCCGAGCCAGCACCGACAAACACCACTTTTAGTTCAGAGAGCTTTGCCTGCTTCATTCTGCACGCGGCCAGAATGGTGCCCAGGGTCACCGCAGCCGTGCCCTGAATGTCATCGTTAAAACAGCACACTTCATTTCGATAGCGGTTCAACAGTGGCATCGCATTGGGTTGGGCAAAATCTTCAAATTGAATAAGAGCTTCAGGCCAGCGGCGATTGACAGCCTTGATAAACAAGTCGAGGAATTCATCGTACTCGGCCTGACTGATACGCGGGTGACGGGCCCCCATGTACATCGGATCATTCAGCAGTTTTTCGTTATTGGTCCCCACATCCAGCATTACCGGCAGAGTGTACGCCGGTGAAATACCACCACAGGCGGTATACAGGGAGAGTTTACCGATGGGTATACCCATTCCCCCGATGCCCTGATCGCCAAGGCCAAGGATCCGCTCGCCGTCGGTCACTACAATGACTTTTACTTTACGTTTGGTCGCGTTACGGACGATATCATCAATTTGATCGCGCTCTTCCCAGGAAATAAACAAGCCACGGGAACTGCGATAGATATCTGAAAACTGCTCACAGGCATCCCCTACGGTAGGGGTATAAATAATCGGCATCATTTCTTCAATGTGCGATTGGATCAGACGGTAAAACAGGGTTTCGTTGTTATCCTGAATAGCGCGTAAGTAAATATGCTTATTCAGCGGCTCATCGAAGGAGTTGTACTGCAGGTAAGCCCGCTCTACCTGCTCTTCGATAGTTTCGTAGCGCGGGGGTACCAGACCGGTAAGATTAAAGCGCGCCCTTTCCTGAGCGCTGAACGCGCTGCCTTTATTGAGTAAGGGAGTTTCCAGCAAAGACGGGCCGGCATGCGGTATATACAAATATCGCTTATCGTCATCAGACATTGTTATTAACCAGTTTTTATATTGTCGTTATCAGTATAGACGTTAGAAGATTTCCTCTACGTCAGGCGTTGAGTCTTCCTGCTCAGCCGGATCCATGACGTCATCTTCTAAGACATACACGGTCGGCTCAGTGCCCCTCAGGAAATACTCGAATAGTGTGGTATGGTCTGTACGTCGGGTCAACTTCCCACTGGTACGATCAATTCGCACCCGTACGATATCATCGGGTACCGACATAGCTTCTTCCGGCTCGTCTTCAAGCGCTACCTGCATAAAGCGGATCCACGCTGGTTGTGCTGCCATAGCACCACTCTCCGTGCCTACCATGGCATTACCAATCCAGCCGAAGCGGTCAGGATCCCGTTTGGCCAGCGGATTATTATAAGCCGCTCTGCCAAGTTGCCTTGTCATGTCATCAAAACCCACCCAGGCGGTGGCGACCAGGTTGCGGCTGAAACCACTGAACCAGGCATCCCGGGAATCATTAGTTGTACCGGTTTTACCAGCCAGATCGGTGCGTTGCAGAATGTTTCTGGCGCGCCAGCCAGTGCCCTGCCAGTAAGTCTTTTTGTTCCAGCTGCCATTGGCTCTGACGGCGGTACGCATCATATCTGCGACTAAAAATGCATTCTGAGCTGAAATTACCCGGGGCGCTGCCATAACTTCTGCAATATCCGACTGGGCTGGCAGCGACTGATTTAACTCCGCAGCTAACAGCGCCTCAATATCGGTTTCCTGCTCGTCCTGGTTCGCCTTTTCTGCACTGCTTTCTGCGCAGTTATCGCAGGCAACTACCGGATTGGTTTGCCATAACACTTCCCCGGTTTCATTGAGTACCCGGTCGATAAAATACGGCTCAATTAAGAACCCACCGTTGGCTATCGTAGCCATACCGCGAACGATCTCCAGTGGCGTATGAGAACTTGAGCCCAGCGATACGGTTTCATCACGGTGGATATCCGTTCTGTCCAGACCAAAGTGGGTCAGGTGTTCAATGGTATTGTCCAGCCCTACACCACGCAGTAAACGCACTGACACCACGTTTTTAGACTTACCCAGTGCCACCCGCATACGGATAGGCCCGTCGTATTCAGCCGGTGAATTCTGCGGTCGCCACGCGACGCCGGTTGCTTCATCCCACTCATTGATTGGCGCATCGTTGATAATACTGGCAACGGTATAGCCATTATCGAGCGCCGCCGAATAAACAAATGGTTTGATATTTGAGCCCACCTGACGTTTGGCCTGAGTCGCCCGGTTAAACTGACTCTGATAAAAGCTGTATCCGCCAACAATGGCCTGTACCGCGCCATCATGCGGGTCCAACGCAACAAAGGCGCCGCTGACCGCGGGTAATTGAGCCAGCCGCCACAGACCATCCTGCTGCCGGATATAAACAATATCACCCGCACTGACAATATCAGACGCCTCGGAGGGAGGCTGGCCTTGCCGGCTATCGCTTAAAAATGGCCGGGCCCAGTCCATACCCTGCCATTCAATGACCCGCTCAGTGCCAGTGACATCCCGGGTGATAAAAGTTTGCTCATCGACGCTGATAACCGCTACCGGGAACACAAAACCAAACGCGCCGGCATTGTCTAACTGACTGATCACCGCTTCTTCCGTTACCTCACAAGGCCAGTACGGATAAAGTGGTGTGGTCTCGCAGCCGGATTCTGCCTCGTCAGTCTCCGGCGTTGGCTGATCTTTTTGTTGTGGCCACAAGCGTGCCACCGCGCCGCGATAACCATGACGTTCATCGTAATCGTGTAAATTCTGCTTTACTGCATTTTGTGCCGCCTGCTGTAATTCAGACGAAACGGTCGCATAAACCTGGTATCCGCCGGTCTCCGCTTCTTCTTTGCCATACAACGTCACCATTTCTGAATAAATCAGATCGGCCAGGTAAGGGGCATCCAGTTCAATTTCTGCACCATGCTTCTCGGCTGTAACCGGCGCACTGGCAGCTTCATCAAATTGCTGGCGGGTAATGTAACCTTCATCGAGCATCCGCAGTAGCACAATGCGACGGCGCTCCACCGAACGTGCCGGACGGCTCACCGGGTTCAATACTGAAGGGGCCTGGGGCAAACCAGCCAGCGTAGCTATTTGCGCCAGCGTTAGTTCGTCGAGTCGCTTGCCATAGTAAACCTGGGCCGCTGCGCCAAAACCAAAAGAGCGGTGTCCGAGCTCCACCTTATTTAAATACAGCTCGAAAATTTCGTCTTTGCTGAGCTCGGCTTCCATATGCAGAGCAATAAACACTTCCTTTATTTTACGAATATAGGTTTTCTCTCGGGTTAAAAAGAACCCCCGTGCCAACTGCTGGGTTAAGGTACTTGCACCCTGACTTTTCTCGCCGGTCAGAACAAGGTTAATGAAAGCCCGTGTGATGCCGATAGGATCAATACCGAAGTGCTCGTAAAAACGATTATCTTCTGTTGCCAGGATGGCCTTTTGCAGTAAATCCGGGGCCTGTTCCAGGGTAACCGGGATGCGGCGTTTAACGCCGTACTGCGAGATGAGTTTACCGTCATGCGTATAGATACGCATAGGCGTTTGCAATCGCACATCTTTCAGGATTGCAACGCTGGGCAGGTCCGGCTTGATATAAAAATAAATACCCGTAAGTGCAATACCGCCGAGCAGTGCACCGACAAATCCGAGCAATAAGAAGGTTTTGATATACTTCACAATAAGAATAAACAGGGCTTTTCTGCAAAAATGACTTATATTTTATACCTAAGTGTATTTATTAGAACCATTAAATAGAAAAAATTTAAGTAACATCTTATGTTAGAAATTGATAGCAAGTAAATGAGACTCAGTTGACTATGCTAAAATCGCTGTTCAAGAAAAAGCAACCCCCCATTGTCGGACTCGACATTGGCACCCGTTGCATCAAGGCAGTTGTGTTGGAAGGCGCTGAGGGCGACTACACGCTGACGGCGTTTGCCTGCGAGCCGATTATTAAAGAAGCATTCAGAGAGCGTGAGATAACCGACTTCGACGCAGTAAGTCTGGCGTTACGTAAAGTTCGTTTGGCACTTAAGAGTAAAATTAAGCCAGCAGTCATTGCCGTAGCCGGCACTTCGGTGATCAGCAAAATCGTGCATATGGAACCTGATCAGTCCGACTACGAGCTTGAAGGACAGATAGAAGTCGAGGCCGACAGCTTAATCCCCTACCCGCTGGAAGAAGTTTATCTGGACTTCGAGGAAGTGGGTATGAGTGAAACCCATTCTGGTAAAGTGAACGTGTTGCTTACCGCCGCCCACCGTGATGTGGTGGATAATCGCTCCACGCTGGTACGTGAACATAGCTTCGAGCCGAAAGTGGTGGACGTGGAAACCTACGCTATGGGTAATGCGGTAGATTACTTTTATCCCCATAACGAAGAAACCCAGCGTATATGCTGCATTAATATTGGTTCATCTCTTCTGCAGGTTACTGTTTGGGATGATGGCAAAACTGTGTATACCAAAGAGCACACTTTCGGCGTTGATGCGCTGATTCAGGATTTGTCTCTTGTGCACATGCTTGATCGCAAAGATACTGAGGAACAGTTAATCAACAATACCCTACCAAGCAACTGGATTAGTGATACCCTGCCTATCTTTGCGGCAAATCTGCAGCAGCAGATTAATCGTGCCTTACAAATGTACATGAGCACCATGCAGACTGAGCGTCCTGAAAAAGTCATCCTGACGGGCGCTGGCGCGGTTATACCGGCGCTGGTAGATACCTTACAACAGGATCTCGGCATTGCGGTGGAAGTCTTCAATCCTTTTGCCAATGTCAAAATCAGTGACAAACTAAATGCTGAGCAGGTCGAGCAGGTTGCACCTTTACTGGCAATTGCTGCAGGCCTCGCCAGCAGGGGGATGTCAAGATGGCACATGTAAACCTACTGCCCTGGCGTGAACAACGCCGTCAGCAGCAGAAACAACAGTACATAATTGTACTGGCGTTCGTGGCCATTATGACCGGCCTGCTGTTCTGGTTTATAGGCCAGATTATCGATACCCAGATCAGTAATCAAAACTCGCGCAATCAGTATCTGCAGACCCAGATCACCGCTCTCGACAGTCAGATTGCAGAAATTAAACGCATTAAAGAAAGTAAGTCGGCCATCGAGCAACGCATGGCCCTGATTGAACAACTGCAAAGCAGCCGTAATCTGGCCCCTCAGGTACTCGATGAGCTTGCTCGTATAGTGCCACAGGGCGTTAGCTTTAAATCACTCCAGCGCACCGGCTACAGTATTCAGGTACGTGGCACCAGCGAGTCTAACAACCGCCTGGCCGAATTTATGCGCCAACTCGAAACATCAAAAGTATTTAGCTCTGGTGAACTGTCTTCGATTGTTGCCGACACCAGCGCAACCGATGCCGTAAGTGAATTTACCCTGACCTTTGCCATTACCGAACAGGTGGCAATGGAGAAAGAACAACAAGACAGAGGTGGCAAATGAAGAAGTTTGACTTTGCCAAATTAAAAGAGATTAACGACCTCGATTTTGAACAAATTGCCATCTGGCCATTTGAGGTAAAAACCGTTGTAGCCTTATTCATTGTGATTGTGGTGTCTGGTATCAGCTATTTCGGTATTGTTAGCCCCAAGCTGCCGCTACTGGATCAGGCTGAAGCCAAGGAAGCCGAGTTAAAAATGCAGTTTCAGGCAAAATACCGTCTGGCGGCTAACCTTTCGGCCTACAAAGAACAGCTGGCCCAAATCGAAGAAGATTTTTCCTCAATGCTGAAGTCGCTGCCAACCCGTAATGAAACGCCCGGGCTGCTGGATGACATTACTTATGTCGGCACCAGCGCCGGCCTTACTTTCCGGTTACTGAACTGGGAAAAGGAAATCCCTAAAGAATTTTACACCGAGCTGCCAATTCGCATTGAGGTGTCTGGTGGCTATCATAATTTTGGTGAATTCGTGTCTAAAGTGGCCGACTTACCGCGAATCGTGACAATGCACGATTTTGAAGTACACAGTGACCAGAACGGTTTACGTTTAAGCCTGCTGGCCAAGACTTACCGGGCCGCCACCACTGAAAAAAAGGAGAGTAAGTAATGTCGCAATTTACTCGCCTCCTGGGGATCGCAGTGGTAGCCTTGACCGCGACAGGTTGTGCGCCTCATATTGACGATCTGGTGGCTTATACCAACGAAGTCAAACAAAACACCAAACCCAGTATCGAACCTTATCCGGAATTTGAACAAAAACCGGTTTTTGCCTACAACGCGCAGGAATTTCGCAGTCCGTTTATCCGCCCGAAAGCCACTCGGGCTCCCGTAGTAGCGCAGGTTAAAACCAACTGTTTACAGCCGGATTCCAACCGGGCGCAGGAGCCATTGGAAGCTTACGGTATTGATGCACTGTCGCTCACCGGCAGCTTCCGCTCCAACGGTGACACCTGGGTGTTATTTAAAACCAATGATGGCGGACTTTACCAGGCGAAGAAAGGCAGTCGGTTGGGTTTGTTCTTCGGACAAATTATCAACATTGGCAATGACACAGTGGTTATTCAAGAGCTTGTTCCTGACGGCACCGGCTGCTGGCAGAAGAAAGAAACAACGCTGACGATGAAGTCGTGAGCAGGAGATTATTAGATGTCTAAGCGATATATCTTTAACGAAAGGCTAAATCGGCAAAACAAGCGCCGCTACTGGTTAGCGGGCGCCGCGATCACGTTTTTACTGTTTAATGTAGTTGCCGCTGAGCTACGCGCTCAGGAATCTCCGCAATTAATTAATCCGAATGCCGAGGCAGAGAAGGTATTTAAGACAACGCTCAAAGACATCGATTTTACTCGCGGCGCCAGCGCCGTGGCCGTGGCCGTGACTACACTGACAATGAACAATCGCGACGTAAAGCCTCAGGTTATTGAAGCGAATGGTAAGTTAGTGGTCACACTGCCGGCAACAGAACTTGCCGAAGACCAGTTAATTGAACTCGACGTGACCGCCTTTGGCACCCAGGTAACAACCATTGAGACCTTTCAGGAAAAAGAGGCTTCACGCATTGAGTTTAATTATACCGGTAATGTGATCACTAATACTGAGCAAGACGGTAAAACCCTGACAGTCAGCATTAGCCCGATGAGCCAGGAACAAATGGCGAAACTGGAAAAGAGTGTATACGAAGGCGAACCCATTTCGCTGGATTTCCAGGATGTTCCGGTGCGTCAGGTGCTGCAAATCATTGCTAAGGTAAATGGTTTTAATCTGGTTACCACTGATACCGTTACCGGTAATGTCTCCATTAGCCTAACCGGGGTTCCCTGGGATCAAGCACTGGAAATGATTCTTAAAATTAAAGGCTTAGACAAACGTCAGGAAGGTAATATTCTGCTTATCGCGCCCAGCGATGAGCTGTCGCAGCGCGAAACTCAAAGGCTACAGTCTAAGCAGCAGGTTGCCCAACTGGCCCCATTGGCCTCAGCAAGCATTACCGTAAACTATGCAAAAGCCTCGGAGTTATCACAAATCCTCAAAGGCGCAGAGGGAGGCGGCGGCATTCTGACCGAACGCGGCACGGTGACCGTCGATAACCGCACTAACACTATTTTGGTAAGGGATACTCAAGAGTCTATTGACGAGGCGCGACAGGTCATTGAATCGCTGGACATCCCGGTTAAGCAGGTATTAATTGAGTCTCGCATGGTGACCGTGCGCGATAACGTAGACGAACAACTTGGCGTTCGCTGGGGATTCTCGGATCGTCAGGATGATAATGGCGTATCAGGTTCCTTGTCTGGTGCTGAGTCCATCGCAGGCGGAACGGTGCCAGCTCTGGGCGACCGCCTGAATGTTAACCTGCCGGTGGCCAGCGCAGCAGGCAGCATTGGTTTTCAGATTGCCAGCCTGGCTGATGGCACCATTTTGGATTTGGAATTATCGGCTCTGGAATCTGAAAATAAGGGTGAAATCATCGCCAGTCCACGTATCACTGTTGCCAACCAGCAGGAAGCCTACATTGAACAAGGGACTGAAATTCCTTATTCGCAGGCCACCTCCAGTGGTGCTACGTCGGTTGAATTTAAAAAAGCCGTACTAAGCCTTAAGGTAACACCACACATTACCCCTGATAACCGAATCATACTGGATTTGATTGTGACCCAGGATACCCGCGGTGAAACCGTGCAAACGGCTACCGGTGATGCCGTCGCTATTGATACTCAGGAAATTAAAACCCAGGTGCTGGTAGAAAACGGTGAAACCATAGTACTGGGCGGTATCTTTCAACAGGTCAACAGCAATGATGTGAGCAAAGTTCCCCTGTTTGGTGATCTGCCAGTGGTGGGTGCACTGTTCAGAAACAGCTCTACGGTTTATCAAAAACGAGAGCTACTTATCTTTGTGACACCCAAAATCGTTACCGAAGCGTTGTAATTTTTTTCTCTCAGGCGGCAAATCGGGCGCCTGAGACAGACATTTTTGCCTTTTCTTCCCCTAATCTGCACGTTAATCCTTTGGCTAAGCTTCATTTTTGCAGCTTTCGCCCTAATCCCTGCAACAAAACTTGCATAGCGGTCTGAGAAACTGAGATAATCCCGCTCTCGAAATTTTTACGAGGTTTTGTGTATGTGCTTATTAGCGACAAAATAAGCACGTGTGAACGGGTGGTTGAGGAAAACAGAACATTCTGCCCTTAACATAAATAAGTTGTGAAATAAGCAAATATGGCTGAAAAACGTAATATCTTTTTGGTTGGTCCAATGGGAGCAGGTAAAAGTACCATTGGTCGTCACTTAGCAGATGAGTTACACCTCGAGTTCTTCGATTCCGATCAGGAGATTGAACGTCGTTCTGGCGCAGACATTACCTGGATCTTTGATCTTGAAGGTGAAGATGGATTCCGCAAACGCGAAGAAAATGTCATTAATGATTTAACTGACAAACAAGGTATTGTGCTGGCCACTGGTGGCGGTTCTATTATGACCAAAGCAGTGCGTAATCGCTTGTCAGCACGTGGTATTGTAGTGTATCTGCAAACGACCATCGACAAGCAGGTTGCCAGAACCCAGCGCGACAAGCGTCGCCCCTTGTTACAAAAGGATGATCCGGAAAAGGTATTAAGAGACCTCGCGGAACTGCGCAATCCACTGTATGAAGAAGTAGCAGATTACGTAGTGGAAACCGACGATCAATCAGCGCGGGCCGTCGCTAACCAAATTATCAGTAAGATTGGGTTATAACATTTAAAAAGGAGCTACATGCGTGTCAACTTTAACAGTAGAACTTGACGAGCGTAGCTACCCTATTCAGATTGAAGCCGGACTGTTATCGCAGCCCGGCTTTTTTGTGCCTTTCATTAAAGGGCAACGTGCCGTTATCGTAACCAACGAAACCGTGGCACCACTCTATCTGGAGCGGGTACTGGCAGCTTGCGGCGACAAGCAAACTGATGTCATCACGTTACCGGATGGCGAACAATATAAAACCCTTGAGCAATTCGAAGTGGTAATGACCCGCTTGCTGGAAATGAACGCTGCCCGGGATATCACGCTCATTGCTCTGGGCGGTGGTGTTATTGGTGACTTATGCGGTTTTGTGGCAGCCACCTATCAACGGGGCGTCCCGTTTATTCAGGTGCCTACTACCTTGCTATCGCAAGTAGACTCATCCGTAGGCGGCAAAACGGCAGTGAATCATCCTCTGGGCAAAAACATGATTGGTGCGTTTTATCAGCCCATTTTAGTCGCCATAGACATCACTACCCTCAACACGCTGCCAGAACGTGAGTTCGCTGCGGGCATGGCGGAAGTGATTAAGTACGGCATTATTTATGATGCTGGCTTTTTCGATTGGTTAGAAGCCAATCAACAAGCACTCAAATCGCTGGAAGCCGAAGCACTGGGCCAGGCAATCTTCCGTTGCTGCCAGGTTAAAGCTGAGATTGTTGCTCAGGATGAACGAGAAGGCGGAATTCGCGCATTGCTGAATCTTGGCCATACCTTTGGTCATGCGATTGAAGCAGAACAAGGTTACGGCAACTGGTTGCATGGCGAAGCAGTAGCAGCTGGTATTATCCTTGCTTGTAAAACCGCAGAACACCTTGATTGGTTAACAGCGTCAGAAACCCGTCGGATTGAAGCTCTGCAGCAACAGTTTAAGCTGCCGGTTAGCGGCCCCGATAGCATGTCAGTCGATGATTATATGCGTCATATGGCGCGGGATAAAAAAGTCGAAGCCGGCCAAATCCGTTTTGTTATCCCGCAGGGGATAGGCAAAGCGGTGGTAACCAAAGCGGTTACCCAGCCTATTCTGGACGCGGTATTGAGTTAATCGGGTATTTCACTGGCCTTTTAATGAGGAAACTACCGTGGCGTCAGAGCTGCATAGCAGGCTTGAATATTTAGTCAATTACTCGTCTCAGCTGATTTTTGTCAGCGGAGACAGTATTGCTGAGCAGCAGCGCACCCTCGAATCCTTCGTTTTTCAGCAATCCGATAACACCGAACTGGCTTTTATTACCGCAGAATCCGATATGCAGGTAACGGACTATCGCGGCACACTGTGCAAGCAGTTGCTTGGTCAGGTGGTAGGCAGCTATATCCGGCCATTAAATGAACTACTCGCCGGTCTTAATCATCATGACGGGCCGGTACTGATTACGATTACCCAGGCCCAGCATTTACCCAACAGTTTTCTGCAGGAGCTCTGGGACCTGGTATTACAAAGTCGGTTTGCTAATAACAAGCAGCATCTGAATGTGCTCTTATTTGGCGAAAGTGACTGGGCCGAGCAGGCTAAAGAATGGCTCCCCGCCAAAAATACCAATACGCCGCTACTGATCAGCAGCCAGTCGGTATCAACCCAGCAATACAGTAGTGATGTGGATAAACTGCTCGCCGAGCGCCGGGCCGCTTTTGAACGCTACCGTCAGGAGCGTGGCGAAGCTGGCGCTCTGCCACTAACCGATAACCGGTTACGCTCCCCCTGGCTGTGGATTGGCATTACTTTAGTCTTTCTTTCAAGTTTTGCCGCCATTATGGGCTGGCAGTACGGCGCCACAATGACCACTTTGTTTGAGCCCCTTGAAGACAGCCAGCCAACGGCAACACAGCAGAGTGCTGGTGAGTCAGAAGCAATCATTAAGCCCACCCGGACCCTCAGTGTTGTTAAGCAGGATAATAGTAACGCAGCGCAGCAGAGTACCATTGAAGCGGGTGAGTCGTCAGTCCAGCCGCGGGTTATGGCCAGTTATAATGAAGCTATCAAAGCACTTCCGGTAACGCCGGTTGCCACTGAAGTCGAACAGCAGGCCACAAGCGACGCTTCGGCCAACGAAACCGCAGCAGCTGAGCAGTCAGCATCGGTTTCCCAAGCGGGGCAATCCGAGCTTACAACGCCGCCGGCTGCACCAAATTTAGCACCAAACGAACCAGTACCGGCGGGCAGTGAGTCAGTGCCCCCCGAACCCGCTGTGCTAGCTAATGCACAGTTGGCCAGAAGTCCAGCCGGGCAATACTGGGTGCAAATTGCCGGTATGAAGGATCGGCAACTGGCACAGGATTTCTTAACAGATTATCAGCTCACCAGTCAGGTAATCTTATATAAGACCTATCGCTATGGTGGTGACTGGTACGTCATATTATGGTCAACGCCTGCTCCCTCCCTGGCAGAAGCCCAGCAACAATTGCAAACGTTACCCGATTTCCCGGGCAGTGATAAAGCCTTTGTTAAAGCGGGTCGCCAGATAAAAGCCGAAATCGCCAGCCAGCCATAACGCCACAAACGCTATTAATTACCGATTTCTGGCTATTGTCGGTTGTCGAGATCCGCGCTGACAGATACAATCAACGATTCGTTAAAGTTGAATGCCACCCAAGGGTAACCTTCCCGGGTGCGGGATGCTGGGCTTTGTGAATTTCGTTCACAATATCCCCAATAATAAAAATCATAGCGTCAGTGAGTAGTTACCAACATAATGGCCGTCAGTAAACACCGGGCTTTCCTCAAATGGGCAGGAGGCAAATACAGCCTGGTTGAACAAATCAATGCACACCTGCCAGAAGGGAAGAAGCTCATCGAGCCTTTCGTTGGCGCCGGGTCGGTGTTTCTCAATTCTGACTTTCAGCACTATGTGCTCAACGATATTAATCCGGATCTGATTAATCTCTACACGCTGTTAAAAGAACAGCCCGACCCGATTATTAACGATCTTAAACACTTTTTTTCGCCAAACCACAACAGCGAAAAAACCTACTACGGACTGCGCGAAGAATTCAATCAGACCAGCGATGAGTATTATCGCGCCCTGCTTTTTGTTTATTTAAACCGACATGGCTATAACGGCTTGTGTCGCTACAGTCTGAAAGGCCGTTTTAATGTGCCATTCGGCCGTTATAAGCGCCCTTATTTTCCCGAACGCGAAATGTTTGTGTTTGCAGAAAAAGCGCAAAAGGCCAAATTTACCTGTTTACCATTTGAGAAAGTCTTTCAGCATGCACGCAAAGGCAGTGTCATTTATTGCGACCCGCCTTATGCGCCCATCAGTAAAACCGCCCTGTTTACCAGCTATGCCGCCAAACAGTTCAGTTTATCCTGTCAGCATAAGCTGGCTACTCTGGCTCAGCGCGCAGCGTTTAAACGGCACATCCCGGTGCTGATCTCCAATCATGACTTACCCATGACCCGGCAGATGTACTACGGTGCACAAATAACCACGATGAATGTAAAACGTTCGATAAGTCAAAAAGGCAGTGCCCGTAAACCTGTGAGCGAATTGCTGGCATTATTTCAGGATAAGCCGGTGTATCCTATTACCGCAATAGACGAGTAGTTATCAACTGTCTCTTCAGGCCGTCAGCCAGTTAACCAGAGCCACTAACCCAAGCACCAGTAATATAACGAATACTACGCCAACCACAATATAGGGAGCGATAGCAGTTTGAGAAAAGTCCTGCTGGTATTTTTGCTGGCTCTGAACACCAAATGCACTGGCCAGTACGCTTTGTACTACTTTCAGAAAACCCGGTTTATTTGCCACCAGTACGCAAACAACGAGTAGTTACTCGCTGTCCTGACCTTTGTGGCGAGAGAGTAATTCAAGAAGATCGAGGAAATGAAAACGATAAGATGTAGAGCGTCCTGTGAGCCAGCTGACCCAGCTTACCTGCTCGGCATCATCCAGTACATTACTCACACGGCTTTCCGGACAATCTGATTGCACAGGCGATCCTACACCCAGATTATAACTGCCCACGGTTAACATCAGAGCTAATACCGCTCCTGTTACCCGCCAGTTCAAGCTTTTCTTTAGCATTGTCATACTGAAAACCGTTCCAGAATAAAGTCCATTGGTGTAATTATAATCAGTCTGTTACATCTGGCAATGAAAATTTCAACCAAAAGTACAAAGGCCACACTACTGTGTGGCCTTTGCGTGCACAAAACATAAACACTGTAAAAGTGTTAAAGGTCTCTTACAGTTCGAAATCTACTGAGTAAGAAACAGTGTATTTGATTGAATCATTATCACGCTCTGGCGTGTTTGCGAAATCATCATTGTCGTCTAAATCAGTACCACTGATCATAAACGCAAAGCCGTCTTTCGCAATGGTTACACCGTAATCAATATAAGCGTCAGTAACGCCGTTAAATGATTCTGCAAAATCACCCTGGTGGTGACCTAAGTGCAGACCAATCTCTGTACCACTCTCCAGAGCAATACCGTAATCCAGTGACAGGTAAGTTGCCTGGCCGAAACCGAAGTCTTCACCCGGACCTTCATCTGGCTCAGCATTTGCTAATACAGATAACGTTGCACTGAAGCTGCCGTAACCGATGCTTCCGTAAACTTCACCAAAATCATAACCCGCATTTTCATCGTAGTTATAATACAGGTAACCTACGTCGTAGCTGATATCACCAGCTTCGCCAGCAAAACCAAAGTAAACGTCATGCTCATAAGAGTAAGCGTCAGACTCTTCATACTTAACGTTAGATGCCCAGGTACCCGCGTAGAAACCGCTGTCGCTGGCGTAATCGATACCACCCTGAACCGCTGCTTCGTTCATGGTTTGAGTCAGACCACGCCAGATGTAGTTGTTAGTTACGCTAACGTTACCAGACAGGCTATCAGCCAGTACAGCTTGTGATGAAAGACAAGAGCCAACAACGGCTAAAGTTACCAGTGTTTTATTAAATTTCATGTGTGTTCTCCGTATAAATCACGCATAAGTGTTTTTATTTAAATCACTTTTCTGTCTGTATTTTTATTTTTGTGATGTCGGTATACGCAAAACTAGTGCCCAATGTGTCGACACTTGCCAATAGACCACATAAACTTAATAAATTATTGTTTTAAATGTATTTTTATTCACAACTTTTACAACATAAAAATCTGAAAAAGGCCGTTCGCACAGTCAATCAGCAATATATTGCACCAAAAAGAAGCAGAATCCCCGTTAAGGTGCGAGATTAAAACTTTTGCCCTTAGCGATAATCCGCTAACATATCGCTCATTAAATACGCGGGCCAAGTGTTTGTTTTGTCGTAGATATCAGCATAACAACAGTGCACTTCATCACTCGTCCGGCTTTACCCTGCTTCCCTACACCGTCTATAAGGGTTAATCATGCAACCATTCCTGATAGCTCCGTCGATTCTTTCGGCCGATTTCGCCCGTCTGGGTGATGATGTGCAGCGCGTGCTCGATGCCGGCGCTGACGTGGTCCACTTTGACGTGATGGACAATCATTACGTACCTAACCTTACCTTTGGCCCGATGATTTGTTCTGCGCTGC
This sequence comes from uncultured Alteromonas sp., assembly GCF_913058315.1. GTDB lineage: Bacteria > Pseudomonadota > Gammaproteobacteria > Enterobacterales > Alteromonadaceae > Alteromonas. The sequence goes on from NZ_CAJXQY010000006.1 coordinate 16,219, forward strand.
GCGACTATGGCATTACCGCACCTATAGATGTGCATTTAATGGTATCGCCGGTGGATGACTTAATTACTCAGTTTGCCGATGCCGGTGCCAGTTATATCAGTTTCCACCCGGAGGCCAGCCAGCATCTCGACCGCAGTCTGCAGTTAATTGCTGATAAAGGTTGTCAGCCGGGCCTGGTATTTAATCCCGCCACGCCGCTGCATTATCTCGACTACGTGATGGATAAACTGCATCACATCTTATTAATGTCGGTAAACCCCGGTTTTGGTGGTCAGTCATTCATCCCTGGCACCCTGGACAAACTCAGAGAAGTTAAGTCCCGTATCGATGCATCTGGTCAAAACATCCGTTTGGAAGTTGACGGCGGAGTTAAAGTCGATAATATCGCAGCCATTGCCGCTGCCGGTGCCGATATGTTTGTTGCCGGTTCAGCGATCTTCAATCAGCCGGACTATGCCACGGTTATCCAACAAATGCGTGACGAACTGGCTACAGTGTCTTCTAAGTAATTAAGTGTGAATAGGTAAATAAGTAATGAGCGCAAAACCAATCGTATTAAGCGGCTGTCAGCCATCCGGACAGCTTACCCTGGGTAATTATATGGGTGCGCTGAAGCAGTGGGTCTCCATGCAGGAAACACACGACTGTCTGTATATGATTGTGGATTTGCATGCGATTACGGTACGTCAGGACCCGGCCAAACTGAAAGAAGCTTGCCTGGATGGCCTGGCACTTTACCTGGCCTGTGGTATCGACCCGGCTAAGAGCACGCTGTTTTTGCAGTCTCATGTGCCTGAGCACGCGCAGCTTTCGTGGGTGTTAAACTGCTTTACCCAAATGGGTGAACTGAACCGCATGACCCAGTTCAAGGATAAATCAGCCCGCAATACCAGTAATATTAATGTCGGACTGTACAGTTATCCCGTGTTGCAGGCGGCTGATATTTTGCTTTATCAGGCCAACGAAGTACCGGTGGGCGAAGATCAGAAACAACACCTGGAGCTCACCCGCGACATCGCTACCCGCTTCAACAACATTTACGGCGATACCTTCCGTATTCCGGAGCCCTACATTCCTGAGTTTGGCGCCCGCATCATGAGTTTGCAGGAGCCGGATAAGAAGATGTCTAAATCAGACACCAACCCGAACAACTTTATCGGCTTGCTGGAAGAACCTAAGAAGGTAGCCAAGAAGATCAAACGCGCAGTGACCGACTCAGACGAGCAGGCGCGCATTTATTTTGACTGGGCAGAAAAACCCGGAGTCACCAATTTGCTCACCCTGCTGTCACTGGCAACCGGCACTGCCGTTGATGAGCTGGTTCCGGCCTATGAAGATAAAATGTACGGCCATTTAAAATCCGACGTTGCCGATGCAGTCGTCGCACTGATTGAACCGCTGCAACAACGTTACAACGCCCTGCGCGCCGATCGCAGCTACCTTGATGAAGTGATGCATCAGGGCGCAGAGAAAGCGCAGATCCGTGCCGCGGCTACACTTAAGGCCACTTATGATGCGCTGGGATTTATTGCTAAACCCTGAAGCAGTCAATTAAGCCGTGTTATTACTGATCGATAATTACGACTCTTTTAGTCACAACCTGGCCAGATATTTTCAGGAGCTGGGGTGTGAGCTGCAAGTAGTGCGTAACGATGCCATTAGTGTAGCCGGGATAGACCCGGCTATTGTGAAGGGTATTGTTATCTCACCAGGGCCCTGTACGCCAAACGAGTCTGGCGTCAGTCTCGATGTGATCCGGCAATTTGCCGGGGTAATCCCTATCATGGGCGTCTGCCTTGGCCATCAGGCAATCGGTCAGGTATTTGGCGCCCGGGTCACCAATGCCCGGCAGGTCAGGCATGGCAAACTTTCAGGTGTCAACCATAACGGCGATAGCCTGTTTAACAATATCCCCGAACACTTTGTGGTAACCCGCTACCATTCGCTGGTCATCGACCCGGCGTCGGTACCCGACTGTCTGCAGGTCGTAGCCTGGAGCGATGACGGTCAGACACCTGAGATCATGGCCATTAAACATCAGCACCTGCCTGTATGGGGAGTGCAGTATCATCCCGAGTCGCTGCTAACCGAATATGGTCATCAGGTTCTGCTAAACTTCCTACTGCTGGCTAAGGTTGTTCCAATAGATGCCGATATGAACTGTGTATCAGAATTTAACGGTCAACTCGTTACGCTGAACAAAACGATGTAAGACACTGATTACTTCAACGGTCTGATTGCCTGAACAAACACAAACATGTCCTAGCCTAAGCATTGCAAAACGTATAAGGTTCGGGTATTACATGGATATAGCGGGACTTCAATGGTAGAGCGGTTACTGGCCCCCCCAGCGTTTGCTAAACGATTCAATTATTTATTGCTGGCTCCTGAGCTCGCGAAAGCGATGGTCGGTCGGCGTGCCCCCGGCGAAGTCAGCTACGCCGAGTCAGAGCAAAGCTTTACCCGCCGTCAGTTGTTGAAAGTCGAAAAAGACGCCATCAAAAATAAGCTGGAAACCGCTAAGATCCAGGCCAATTACTTACAACAAATCAATCAGCAGTTACACGCGGTCATCGATAAAAAGCTGTTGTCGACACTCGCCGATACCCAGGATGTGTGTGAGAACCTGCTGAACTGGTCAGAACATACTACTAACCTGATTGATTTACTGGCTACCCCCTCTGCCACCATCAGCAAGGTTGAAGCCATTGCAGTGAATATTCCCTGGCTAGTCGATGAATTGCTCAAACAGGTAAACCAGCCACAGTACCGACGTCGCGATGCCCGTGGAGACGTTATTGCCGTAGACACGCTGAAAACCGCTTTGAGTTTCATTGGTATCGACAATGTAAAGCGAGTCATTCCCGCGTTAATTTATAAACAGACCCTGCCACTAATCAGTGACCCGTTCCCACAAATAAAACACAAAGTCTGGGAATACAGCCTGATTTGCGCCCGGACGGCTGAAACCATTGCCACACAACATAAGGTAAAACCGTTTGAAGCTTATTCCCTGGCGATCTTTAGTCAGTTGGGTCGCAGTGCTATTGTTAAGCTGTATTTTCGCTTGTTTGAACAGGTGCACCTGGACTTTTTACGCCATGCCCAAAAGGCCAAGCTGCGCAATTTGCACTCCGCGCTGGTGCAACTGGTACCCGACCCTAAACGCCTGTTGCCCTTAATTGATCAACACAGCGATAAAGCTGCCCTGCACTTATTTGAGTACATGGTGTTTAAACGGGTTGGCTTTACCAGTGCCATGCAACAAGTGCTGCAGGATGTCCTGCCGGATGATGCGGATCCGCTCACTCAGGTACTGCAGCAATCCCGCTACTATGCCAAGTACAGAATGTTAAAAGACAACAACCTGTTCCTGGATGATGAAAATGAAAAGTTCATAGCAGGCTGCGCCATTGCACCTGAATTACTGCAAACGCTGAATGCCCAACCGCTTCATCAGCTGCCAATTCTGACCGATCTGTGAACAAAAAGGCCTGAACAAGCCGCCAAAAAGAGAAAAAGTGCGGCTTTTTAAGCGATTCATAATCATTCAGCCGTAAAGCCTGTTTTACACACAAAAACCCCACTATAACCAGCATGGCGCAGAATCCGCCGATAATTTCGCCCTGACACCAGCATATTCATATATCTGGATAGTTATTCACATTTTATGCAATAAGTGCCAGACCCCTTGATTTTACTGCCTTACAGGAAAGGTAATAGACAAGACAACGGTCATTTAAGGTGGCATACTGGAGCGCTCAAAAATGAATTAAAGCCATAAATTCCGACGCCTGAAACACGCGAATTTATGGCGATAACTAACAGTTAGAGGTGAAAAAATGCAGGTAACCCGCGAAATGTTTGATCAGGTCATGGTTCCTAACTACAACCCGGCCAAAATGGTACCGGTACGAGGTTTGGGCTCGCGAGTATGGGATCAGGCAGGTAACGAGTTTATTGATTTCGCCGGCGGTATTGCCGTAAACGCACTGGGACATTGTCACCCGGAGCTGGTGAATGCCTTAACTGAGCAGGGCCAGAAATTATGGCACCTGAGTAACGTTTTCACTAATGAGCCGGCATTACGACTGGCCAAAAAGCTCACCGACCACACTTTTGCGGAGCGTGTTTATTTCGCTAACTCAGGCGCAGAAGCTAACGAAGCCGCTCTGAAACTGGCCCGCCGCTTCGCGCTGGAGCAATATGGTGAGCACAAGCAAAAAATTATTGCCTTTACCCAGGGTTTCCACGGCCGGACTTTCTTTACCGTAACCGTAGGCGGTCAGCCAGCTTACTCCGATGGCTTTGGACCGAAGCCTGGCGCGGTGGAACATTGTGATTATAACGATCTGGCAGCATTTGAAGCACTGATTTCAGATGAAACCTGTGCGGTAATGATGGAGCCTCTGCAGGGTGAAGGCGGTATCATTTCCCCGGACCCGGCCTTTGTGAAAGGCGTTCGTGAACTGTGTGATAAGCACAATGCGCTGTTGATTTTCGATGAAGTTCAGTCAGGCGTAGGCCGTACCGGTCACCTATACGCCTATATGGGCCTCGACGTAGTACCGGATATCCTGACTACGGCTAAAGCACTGGGCGGCGGTTTCCCGGTTGGCGCTATGCTAACCACCACAGCCATTGCGCAGCATCTTAAGCCGGGTACTCATGGCAGCACGTACGGCGGTAACCCGTTAGCCTGTGCGGTAGCAGAGCGTACCTTTGATATCGTTAACGATCCGGCGGTTCTGAGCGGCGTTAAGCAAAAAGAGCAGCTGTTCCGCGACACCCTGGCAACCATCAATGCCAAACACAAAGTGTTTGCTGAAATTCGGGGTAAGGGCCTGTTACTGGGCTGCGCACTGAATGACGACTTCAAAGGCGAGTCCCGTAAATTCCTCGACGCGTCAACCGACCAACAGCTAATGTGCCTGGTAGCGGGCGCTAACGTGGTTCGTTTTGCTCCGTCGCTGGTGATTCCAGACGAAGATATAGCAGAAGGTCTGGTCCGTTTTGAACGCGCTATTGCGAGCGTGGTAGCAGCGCGCTAATTAACCGGGAATTGCTCATGTACATTATTCGCCCTATCCGATCGAGTGATTATGACGCCCTGTATGCTGTAGCAGAAGAATCCGGCATCGGCTTTACGTCGCTGCCGGTCAATGAAAGTCTGCTCAAACGCAAAATCGGCAAGTCACTGGAAGCGTTCAGTCGCGATGTGTCAGCGCCTGGTAATGAGTCATACCTGTTCGTCATGGAAGATATTGTTACCGGTGAAGTCGTCGGGACCACCGGTATTGAAGCCGCGGTCGGCACCGACGATGCCTTTTACCACTACCATTTGGGTAAAGTAGTTCACGCCTCGCGTGAACTCGATATCCACAATACAGTGGAAATTCTGACCTTCTGTAATGACTACACCGGTGTCAGCGAAATTTGCACCCTGTTCTTGCGCGAGAATGCCCGCAAAGGTGTAAACGGTCGCTTCTTATCCAAGGTGCGGTTTTTGTTTATGGAAGAACACCGCGAGCGTTTTGCCGAAATTGTGATTGCCGAAATGCGTGGTGTGAGTGACGAAAATGGCCGCTCACCCTTCTGGGAATGGCTTGAAGAGCACTTTTTCTCGATGGACTTCCCTACCGCGGATTACATGACGGGCATCGGTAATAAGGTTTTTATTGCTGAACTGATGCCAAAATACCCGATTTACGTCAACCTGCTTAGCCAGGAAGCCCAAAACGTGATTGGTAAGGTTCACCAGAAAACTGAGCCTGCACTGCGCTTATTACAGGAAGAAGGTTTCAGTTGCCGGGGCTACGTAGATATATTTGATGGCGGCCCCACCGTGGAAGCACGACTCAGCCACATCAATACGGCGCAACGCAGCCGTCGGGCAGTCGTGCATATTGACGATCAGTCAGCCGCCCAGGACGGTGAGTTATGCTACATCATTAATACTAAAATCGCCGATTTCAGAGCGGTTGTTGCCGATGTCAGTTTCGATGAACTGACTGGCCAGGCAGTGCTTTCTCATAAGGCTGCAGCGTCGCTGGACGTGGAAGAAGGCGACTCAATTCGGTTTGCGAGCGTAAAACCTCGCAACTGATACCTAACTACACAATTACAACAGCATCAGGACAGAAATCATGCAACAAGCCATTCACTTTATTAATGGTCTGTGGGTTGCCGGAGAAGGTTCTCCAATTACTTCGGTCGACCCGACCAAAAATCAAACCATCTGGCGCGGTCAGGCCGCCTCGGCCACCCAGGTAGACAGCGCGCTTAACGCTGCCCGTGCAGCGCTGCCTCAATGGTCCGCCAAAACCGTTGAAGAACGCCTGTCACTGATTAAAAAATTCGCCGAACTGCTGGGCGAGAACAAGCAGGCGCTGGCCGCCCTGATTGCTCAGGAAACCGGCAAGCCACTGTGGGAAACCGCTACCGAAATTGGCGCCATGATTGGCAAGATCGCCATTTCTGAAAAAGCCTATTATGAACGTACCGGTACGGTAGAGAACCCGATGCCAGTAGGCAAAGCGTTTATTCGCCATAAACCACACGGCGTCGTGGCGGTATTCGGCCCCTATAATTTCCCGGGGCACCTGCCAAACGGGCATATCGTCCCGGCTCTTATTGCCGGTAATACAATCGTGTTCAAACCCAGTGATTTAACCCCAGCGGTGGCAGAAGCGACGGTTAAACTATGGGAACAAGCAGGTATTCCAGCCGGTGTCCTCAACCTTCTACAGGGTGAAGTAGAAACCGGCAAGGCGCTGGCATCTCATCCACAAATTGACGGTCTGTTCTTTACCGGTAGCTCGCGCACCGGAAAGATCCTGCACGAGCAATTTGCCGGCCATCCAGGCAAAATTCTGGCGCTGGAAATGGGCGGTAACAACCCCTTAATCGTCACCGAAGTAGCCGATACCAAAGCCGCTGTCCATGACATTATCCAGTCCGCTTTTGTCACCTCGGGACAACGCTGTACCTGTGCTCGTCGCCTGTTTATCCCAGCCACTGCCGCCGGCGATACCCTGGTTGACGCGCTGATTAATGCCACGAAAAAGATCGCCGTGGGGCATTACGATGCTGAACCTCAGCCCTTTATGGGCGCCATGATCAGTGCAGCCGCCGCCGCCGGAATGGTAAAAGCCCAACAACAATTGCTGGACGCCGGAGCCTCCGCTTTAATCCCCCTGCAGCACCTTGATGAGCAAACTGGCCTGGTAACGCCCGGCATTGTCGATGTCACTGCCATTGCCGACACCATGGAAGATGAAGAACACTTTGGTCCGTTACTGAAGATCATTCGTTATACCGATATAGATACCGCCATTGCTCAGGCGAATAACACCCGGTTTGGCCTGTCTGCGGGCCTGTTAAGCGACAGCGAAGCCGATTACCAGTATTTCTTTACCCATATCAGAGCAGGTATTGTTAATTGGAACCGCCCGATTACCGGTGCCAGCAGTGCAGCCCCCTTCGGCGGCATTGGTGAAAGCGGTAATCATCGTGCCAGTGCCTACTATGCCGCCGATTACTGTGCCTACCCGGTAGCATCGGTTGAGCTAGACAAAGTAACACTGCCTGGCACTTTAAGCCCAGGCTTAGTACTGGAATAAGGACAAGGATTCGCCATGCATAAAACAACCGATAGCCTATTTTCGGCGCTCTGGAACGATTACGTTAGTATTACACCAAGCGCTCAGCGTATTCATAAGTTACTGACCGGTGAAGAAAACAGTCCGCAGATAGTCAATGATCACGTGGCCTTTCGTACCTTCGCTTTAGACAAAACGCAATTGTCTCACCTGGCCGAGCACTTTATAGCGCTGGGTTACGAAGCCAAAGGCGACTATGATTTCAAATCGAAAAAAGTGACTGCCAAACACTTCGAACACCCGGACACCACGGTACCGAAAGTGTTTATCAGTGAACTTCGGGTAGCCGAATTTTCGGCTGAAACCCAACGCATCATACAAGGCCTGGTAGAACAAATGCCGGCCAGCGTAGTGAATGCCGAGAACTTTCTGTACTCAGGGCGCCACTGGCAATTATCTACCCAGGAATATCAGTCACTTATCAGTGAGTCTGAATATGCCGGCTGGCTTGCCGCCTGGGGCTTCAGAGCGAATCACTTCACGGTAAGTGTAAATCACCTGAACAACATAGCGAACCTGGCAGATGTAAACACACTGCTGAAAGAGGCTGGCTTTGTGTTAAATACGTCAGGCGGTGAAATAAAAGGCGGTGAGTCAGTTTATCTGGCCCAGTCCTCCACCATGGCCGATGAATACACCTTGTCATTCAGTGATGGCAGCCTGACTATACCGAGTTGCTTCTATGAGTTTGCCCAGCGCTATCCCCTGCCTGATGGCAAACTTTATCAGGGCTTTGTGGAAGCGTCTGCAGATAAGATTTTCGAAAGTACCAACAGTCGTTAATTGCCCTGTTAAAACACAGCCGGAGACTATGGTTTCTGGCTGTGTGGTTACTTAGCCATCTGCCAGCCATGGGTATGTTTTAAAATAAACTGGTCGTAGGGGAGTGGCTTTTCAAATAAAAAGCCCTGGTAAGCGTTAATGCCGATGTTTTCCAGTAGCGGCAGATAAGCCGAATTATCCACCCCTTCAATGATCACCCCCAGACGCAGACTGTCGAGCATTCTGAAGATGCCGTTTAATAACGCGCGCGCCCGCTCAGAACCATCAATTCCTTTCACCAGGCTTCTATCCAGCTTAATGACGTCAAAGTCAAACTTGCGTAAGTAGCTAAGCGACGAAAAACCAGAGCCAAAATCGTCTAACGCTATCACAAACCCGTACGCTTTTAAGGCCGCTAATCCCTTCACGGCTGAAGCCTCATCCTGTATAAAAATCGACTCGGTAATTTCGATTTCGATTAATTCAGGCGACACAAAGTGGTCGGCACAAATGGCCGCAGCAACCTCAGCAAATGACTCACTCAACAACTGATTGGCGCTGATATTTACCGACAATGGCAGGCTTATGCGTTCCGCTTCCAACATACTGATATATTCGCAGGCAGACTCCAGGGCGATCAGGCCGATATCCGAATCCAGCCCGTGCTTCTCCGCTAACGGGATAAATATTGCCGGACTAACAATACCATGCAGCGGCGAAAACCACCGGCACAACAATTCAGCGCCAATCAGGCTGCCTGCCACGTTAAATTTGCCCTGCAGGTAAAACTCCAAGCCGCGGTTGCGAATGGTCCTGCGTAAGTCACTCAGCATGGAAACCTGTTCTTTCACATGCTCAGCCAGGCCATCGTGATACTCAAATACCCGGCCTTTACCACTAGTCTTCGCCCGGTACATCGCCACATCGGCGTTTTGAATAATCGTTTCAATACTTGCACCATCATCCGGATAAGCAGCAATACCGATACTGGCCGACACGGTAAGCTCGGTTTTACCGCTATTGAAAGTTTGCTGCTCGAGAACCTTAATGACGTTACGGTTAAGCTGGCTAAAAGCCGGCTTATCCAACGTCGAGCTGGCAATAATAAATTCATCCCCGCCCCAGCGAGTCACGACAGTAGATGCCCCAAAGGTATCACTCAGCAAGCGCGCGACAATTTGCAGGCATTCATCACCCAATTCGTGGCCGGCAATATCGTTAATATTCTTAAAGCCATCCAAATCAATGAAAGACAATACAAAGTGCTGGCTGCGGGCCAGCAGCTCATCCAGTTCGGCGCGCAAACCCAGGCGGTTCTTCAAACCGGTTAAATCGTCGTGATTAGCCAGCACCCGCAGGTGCTGTTCATTTTTCTTGCGTTCACTGATATCACGCAACGTGGCGATTAAATAAGAGGAGTTTTGGTGCCTGGATTCAAACACCGCCAGCGACACATCCACGGCCACCTGACGACCACCAGTCGTGATAAGTTCCGTTTCGAAGCGTTCCTGACGACTTTGATAAATACGCTCCAGCGGCGCCTGAGCATCCGCCAGAAAATCGTCTAACCGCAGTTTTTCAGCAGTCTCAGACTCACCAAGACCGGCCAGCTGCCGAAACGCTTTATTGGACTCAGTAATTTGCAGGTTAGTCGACAACACCAGCATGGGTTCACGGGAACTGGCAAATGCCGAAGCCATAAGTTGAAAGGACTGTTCGGCGTGGTGTTCACGGGTTTTATCCTTCGCCATGCCAACGATGTAAGTGGCCGCACCGGTTTTGTCCCGCTCCAGCACCTTACCGCGAGCGCGGGTCCACTGATAGCCGCCGATTCCCCTTATCCGGCAAATCAGTTCAATGTCATCGCTTTCACCATTTACCGCCATAGACCAGGTTAATTGCAATTGGGCTAAATCATCGGGATGAACTCTGCTCATCAGGGCAATGGCGTTTTGTTTTACCTCGCGCAACTGCTTTTGCCGCAAGCCAAAGGTTTTGATAGTGAAAATATCTTCCTCTGCATGCCACTCAAAGTAGCTTTCCTGGCTGGCCCAGAGTGCAAGCTCAAGCTTGTCCTGATCACGGCGACTTTTGGTCAGCGCATCGTAAAGCGCCCGGCTTTTTTCTGTGAGCAGGGTTTCAGCCTGTTTTCTTGCCGCTTTTTCCCGCTCCAGTCGTCGGTTCAGACTGGCAACGGCTGGCGCTGGGACTGACGAATCATTCACGATGCAATTAGTTTAACGTCGATATGATAGGTGTGAGGCACGTTGGTTGGCATCACCTGATGCTCAACCTGCTGTGCAAAATAGGCCGCCGCACCGTCAATAAGGCCTTCAGCCAGCGCGTAGAGATCGTGCATGGAGTAATATTCCATTTTGATACTCTCTGGAGTGCGTTCCAGCACTTTAAACGAAGGTAAGTCGGCGTCCGGATACAGTTTTCTGACCTGCACATGAATATCATCATCCAGACAGTCCAGGATCTCCAACACAGAGTGGCGGTTAGCCATCATCCCGGCATGACCCGCCGATAATACCGTAAACAGATATTTGCCGTAATCATAGAGCAGGTCATTTAAAGGTCGGCCGGTTTTATTGACCAACACCACCATTATTTTTTGCAGTTCACTGAAAGGATAATAACCCACTGACGTAAAAGCACCATCGTTTTCCAGATTGGCTTCCACCAGCACTTCGTCGGCAAACTCAGGTGAAATATTGTCTTCGAGCATTTCAACCAAAGACGTGAACACAATTCCGAGCATAATGTCTCTCCCTATAAACACTTTTAAGTGTAGAAGAAGTCGCTGAAAGCACACGAAAATTGCACATCAAAACGGGATTTTTAGACTAAAGGAGACATTGAGACCGGAATAAGCTGCAAAATAGCGTAGCGCCCTGCAGAATGAGGGCGCACAAGAGAACTAGATTTCGATGTCGACCTGATCGACACGTTGTAAGCCACGGGGCAGCTTATTTCCGCGACGGCCACGTTCGCCCTGATAATGAGCGAGGTCTTCAGCCGTGAGCGTCATACTCCGTTTGCCGGCCGTAATTTTCACCGAAGCACCTTCCGGAACAACGGCAAGAACCTTCACATATTCTTCGTGAATTTGTGCTTTAGCCGACGGAATGCTGATAAGTTTGTTGCCTTTCCCTTTGCCTAAACTTGGCAAATCCCGTAGCGGGAACAGTAACATTCGCCCCTCATTTGAGATTGCCATACACCAGTCGGTCTGCAGGTTATCCACCCGCTGAGGAGTGAGAACCTTGGCACCGATTGGCAGATTGAGATAGGCTTTACCGGCTTTGTTTTTACTTATCATATCGGCAAAGGTGCCCACAAACCCATAGCCGGCATCCGAGGCCATCAGGTATTTGCCGTCATCGTTGCCCATCACCACATGACTAAATTGCTCTTGGGCTACCACACTGAACCGACCCGTTAAGGGTTCGCCCTGACTCCGGGCTGACGGCAATCCATGGGCATCACAGGAGAATGCCCGCCCGGACGTATCCAAAAATACGACCGGCTGATTACTGCGGCCCTGAGCACTGGCGAGGAATTTATCGCCGGATTTATAACTCAGTGCTTCAGCATCTATATCATGGCCTTTGGCACAGCGTGCCCAGCCTTTTTCTGATAACACCACAGTTACCGCTTCACTGGGTACCAGTTCTTTTTCGCTTAATGCCTTGGCTTCCGCTCGTTCCACAATAGGCGAACGGCGATCGTCACCATAGGTTTCGGCATCCTGCAGGATTTCTTTCTTGATCAACGTTTTTAAACGGCGGTCAGAGCCGAGTAACTGCTGCAGATGATCGCGCTCTTTCTCCAGTTCTTCCTGCTCACCACGAATTTTCATTTCTTCGAGCTTGGCAAGATGACGCAGTTTTAATTCGAGTATAGCTTCCGCCTGTTTATCACTCAGGCTAAAGCGGCGCATCAGCTCCGCTTTGGGCTCGTCATGAAAGCGGATAATTTCAATCACTTCATCGATATTCAAAAAGGCAATCATCAAACCTTCAAGAATATGTAACCTGGCCAGCACTTTATCCAAACGGAACTGCAAACGACGGGTTACCGTGTCTTTTCTGAACACCAGCCACTCGCTGAGAATGGTTCTTAAGTCTTTAACCTGCGGCCGGCCATCGAGTCCTATCATATTGAGGTTGACGCGATAGCTTTTTTCCAGATCGGTGGTGGCAAACAGATGCTGCATCAGTTGCTCGGTGTCGACCCGATTAGAGCGCGGAATCACCACCAGCCGTGTTGGGTTTTCGTGATCCGACTCATCCCGCAAATCACTGACCATCGGCAGTTTCTTCGCCTGCATCTGCCCGGCTATCTGTTCCAGAATTTTGGCGCCGGATGACTGGTGAGGCAAAGCGGTGATCACCACATCACCATTTTCTTCGTGGTACCTGGCTCGCATTTTAATGCTGCCTCGACCGGTCTCGTATAATTTACGAATGTCACTGCGCGGCGTAATAATTTCGGCGTCGGTGGGATAGTCAGGACCCTGAATATCTTCGAGCAATTCATGTAACTCGGTTTTACTGTTGTCGAGTAACCTGGCACAGGCATAGGCCACTTCGCGCACATTGTGAGGCGGAATATCGGTTGCCATACCCACCGCGATACCAGTGACTCCATTAAGTAAAATATGCGGTAACCGGGCAGGCAGCACCAGGGGTTCGTTCAGGGTACCGTCGAAATTCGGGGTCCAGTCAACCGTCCCCTGTCCCACTTCTGATAACAGGACTTCACTGAATTTAGACAGCCGCGCTTCGGTATAACGCATGGCAGCAAAAGACTTGGGATCGTCCGGCGCCCCCCAGTTACCCTGGCCATCGACCAGCGGATAACGATACGAAAAAGGCTGCGCCATTAACACCATAGCTTCATAACACGCTGAATCGCCATGGGGGTGGAATTTACCCAGTACATCACCCACCGTACGGGCTGACTTTTTATACTTCGCCGTTGAACTCAGGCCCAGATCAGACATCGCGTAAATGATGCGCCGCTGCACGGGTTTGAGGCCGTCACCAATGTTAGGTAAGGCGCGGTCCATGATGACATACATGGAGTAATTCAAATAAGCGTCTTCAGTAAATCGTCGAATCGGGAGCTGTTCGACACCGTCTTGGTTAATGGTAATTTCGTCGCTCATGGTTACTGTTTTATTCTCGTCTTATTATTTATACCAATCCGCCGGGGAATAGTGAGTTGCCGCAATGACTCTCATCCCATTGTGAGTGAATCCGCCATGAAGCGCAATAGATCATCTCTGTCACCTCTGGCAGATTAATCCTTATTCAATCAAGCTTTTGCAGAGGAGCCAAAGTTAGGGTTTAATAAGCACTCGGCAACCGCCATCTGTATTTAAAGGCGCATTCATTTTGAACGGCAAATTCCCCGTTATCCGCTGGTTACTTTTGCTTACCTGGCTGAGCCTGCCAGTTCAGGCCGGTGTGCACCTGTACGATGGAGAACAAACCCAACTGCTGGCCGACAACTTTGCCATTCAGCATGAACAGGCAACGCCCTTTACCATTAGTGAAATCCTCAAACGTCGCCACGAGTTTATTTATCAGGCTGACAATAACCCCAATTACGGCTTCAGTGATAAAGGCTTATGGCTTCACGCCGAGCTGTCGAATCTGTCGCATAATGCTGACTGGGTATTCTCATTAAATTTCAGTCAGCTCGATACGGTGGATTTTTACCTGATAATTAATGGCGAGGTGGTCTCACAAAGCCACCAGGGAAAACTGCAGCGCGAACAGCTCTACCGCATTCCTACCTTTAACACCAACATTCCGATTGGTGAAGAAGCCGAATTATTTATCCGCATACAAAGCGATTCGTCCAGTCTGATTGCCCCTATTTATGTGATGTCGGAAGTGGCCGAAGTGCGCATCAGTCAAATTGATAATCTCATCTGGGGCTTGTTTTATGGCGGACTGTTTATTCTGGCTATTTATAACCTGGTGCTGTTTATCGGCTCACGGGAGCACAGCCTGATTGCCTATGTAGCCTATATTGTGACCGTACTGGTCTGGCAGTTTGTCTGGGGCGGTCATATCGACTTCTTCTTTGCCGATACGCTGTCGCCACTGCTTTCGCCCTACACGTCACTTATTTTCTCGTTAATAGGCATTAGTTCCGGGATATTCTCGTTAATTTTTCTGGAAACCAAAACCAACTCCCCCTCCATGCACCCGGTGGTTGTGGCATTTTTGTGGTTACAGGGCGTGATGGGGCTGGCTACTATTATCGATATTTTCCCGCCGGTATGGGAACACAATCTGGTGTATGGGGTCGGCATGCTGTCGATTACCAGCTACATTGCGGCGGGCTTTGAGGCCTATAGCAAACGTTATCGGCCGGCTCGTTACTTCATTTTTGCCTGGGGCATTTTAGCCACCGGGGCCATTGTCGGAATGCTTAGCCTGGTAGGTATTCTGCCATCCAATCTGCTTACCACTTATTGTTTTCAGGCGGCCGTATTCTGCGAAGCCGGCCTCTTTTCAATCGCTTTGATGGAAAAAAGCCGCGGTCAGCTGGAAAGTGAAGTCAGTGAAGCCACCGACGAACTGCGCCACAACATGGAGCTCATAGAAGAGCAGAACGCCAGGCTCGACATTGCCCGCAAAGATGCCATTAAAGCCAGTAATGTAAAGTCGCAGTTTCTGGCTAACATGAGTCACGAAATACGCACACCACTCAATGCCATTTTAGGCTTCAGCAAAGAACTGACGAATCTGACCCTGCCGGTAGATAAGATGGAGCAGGTCCGAATCATTAATACCGCAGCCGACAATTTGCTCACTATCGTCAACGACGTACTGGATTTCTCAAAAATCGAAGCCGGTAAGCTCCAAATCAACAATCAGCCGTTTTCACCCAACTCGCTGATTGAAGAAATGGTGACCATCATGTCGAAGTCGGCGCATATGAAGGGCCTGGAATTTATCCTCGAACTAGGTCCGCTGCCTGAAAAGCTGATTGGAGACGTGTTCCGGATCCGCCAAATCCTTAACAACCTGTTGAGTAACGCACTCAAATTTACCTCCTCCGGCTATATAAAACTGGCGGTGGAAGGTAAGGCATTGCAGCATGGCATTCATGAACTTGAAATAAAGGTCGAAGATACCGGTATCGGTATAAGTCGCAAAGACAAAAACAAGCTGTTCAGTGCATTTTCGCAAATCGATGATGCTCTGAACCGCAGCTATCAGGGTACCGGTTTGGGCCTGGTTATCTGCCAGGAACTGGTAAAACTCATGCGTGGTCACCTCACGCTTAAAACCACGCCGGGGCAAGGCAGTATCTTTACGGTTGTGCTACGTACCAACCAATTGAGCCAGCGTTACGCATTATCGCCCTTACCGGAATGGCAAAGTAAGCGGGTTTTAATTTTTGACCCACATCCGGTCAGCCGTCGCGCCAGTGCGCAAATGATGATTGGACTGGGAGCGAAGGTCTATTGCGTCGAATCCATTGCTCACCTCAACTCAGTCAGGGATGAGTTTGATTACCTGTTCGCCACCCTGCCCACACTCAAACAGGCAGGCCGTGAGCAAATGCTGGAAACACTGTGCCTGTTCAAAGCCAGCAAGCGTATTTTATGGTATTCAGGTGATGAGCCGCTGACCGACTTCCCCGCCTATATCGATGATTTCGAGGCTCAGGTCCGAATGCCACTGACCCTTACCAAGCTGGAAGGGATTGTTCATGGCACTATCAAAGAAAAAGCCTCCTCTCAGCAAAGTAAGCTTAATACGTTACCTAAGGCCCGTATTCTGGCGGTCGACGACATGGATATGAACCTGAAGCTTCTGGATACCTGGCTGGCTGACTCGCCGGTTCAACTGACCTTATCCACCAGCGGCCAGGACTCGGTGAACCGTTGTAAAAATCAAGAGTTTGATTTAATTCTTATGGACGTACAAATGCCAGGAATGGACGGCATTCAGGCCACCCGCCACATCCGCAAAACGCCATTGAATGCAGGCACGCCCATCATTGCTGTTACCGCTCATGCCTTTAAGGAAGAACAGGAGCGTCTGCTGTCTTCAGGCATGGAAGATTACCTGCCCAAGCCCATCGAATTTGCCACCCTGATCGCCCTTATTAAACGCTGGTGTCAGGGCGTGGATAGCAGCGCCATGGCCCTGCCTACCCTGGACTGGCAGTTGGCTCTTAAACGGGCCAATCAGAACCGCGATCTGGCAATGGAACTGCTGGGTGAGTTCATTGTTCATTTACCCCAGGCCGCAGAAGTTATCAGAAGTGAATGGGACGCCCGTAATTATCAGGGAGTACAGGACGAAATCCATCGCCTGCACGGTGCCTGTTGCTATACCGGTGTCCCTAAGCTACAGGCACTGGCCAATGAAATGGAATCAGCGCTGAAACTGGGCAATCATTATGAGGTGGCTGAGATGCTGCCTACGATTATTCTTGAGTGTGAAATAGCAGCCGCTCAGGCTAACAAGTTTATTGAGGACAACCGTTCGTTTAATGCCGACTAGGCACTGTCTCTCAACCTTGCTACCTGACACTCTCGCAACAGGCCAACAAATTCTTCCGGCTCGCGGTCTAATTCGCTGGCAGAGATAAACACGTCGTAACCCAGAGCACTTCTTACTGCTGTCATCCGGTTGGCTAGAATCGCCTTGTTCCCGGTTAAGGTCTGGCCGTTTTCCAGTGTAAAGGGTTTATCTTCAAACATACTGCTGCTGTAGCAGCCGCCGGTTGTACACGACTTATCCTGGCCGTGTACCAACAATGGCCGTTGTTCAATAATGATATGTGACGCCAATCGGGGCGATATGGTTAGCAGGAATTCGTCGTAGCATTTTAACTTAAACCCCACCAGCTCCAGAGTGTCATAGTCAAGCCCGCGGCTGACTCGGGGGCAATCGACCCGCTGGATGTCTTCCCAGGCAATCTGCCACTGCCCGCATCGATGCTGATAATTCACCCTATCGCGGCCAATGGCCAGACTGTGCGGTGGCTCGCGCAGTTTAAACCAGCCAACTAAAATGGTTACAATGCCTCCACTGACTGCGAAAACAAGGGGTAAAAACAGCCAGTCAGGGCTCAGAGACATCGCCGTTGAAGCGATCAGGAGCACCGCTACGCCAATGAGTAGTGTGGTCAGGCCATTGCGTTTAGCCGTAGAGCGGATAAGAATGTAATCATCGCTGGAAGACATAGAAATACACCAGAAACATTAAAATGGTCCAAACCACATACAGCCGCATACGTTTACAAAACGGGCAGTTCGTCGTCCGCCAGTTTGCCTTGCGCTTTTTACCCTCACGGGATAACACGGTTCGGGCTTGTGGCTTCAGCTTATCGGGCTTATGCATACCGAGTATCGCTCTTTTAAACGGCGGATTTGAGTAAATAGTTTACCATGCCACAACGCAACAGTGACGGAATATAATTTGCACATCGATATTGGCAATACTGACGCACGGGGATATGATCCCGCGCAACGATAATCCGCACGGCAGTTAGCGATTTTTGCTACACTAGCCACAAACCAATGAGGCCGCAGCGAAATCTATGTCGAGTTTCACCGGAAATCATATTCTTTCTGTCTCTCAGTTCGATCGCGAAGCGATAGAACTGGTCTTCAGTGTTGCCCAAAGCATGGAACCCTACGCCAAGCGTCAGAAGAGAACCACTGTTCTTGACGGGGCGATATTAGGCAACCTGTTTTTCGAACCCAGCACCCGGACCAGGGTAAGCTTTGGTACGGCTTTTAATCTGCTTGGTGGCGAAGTGCGTGAAACCACCGGCATGGCCAATTCGGCACTGGCCAAGGGCGAGTCACTGTATGATACTGCCCGGGTGCTGAGTGGTTACTCTGACATCATTGCTATGCGCCATCCGGCAGCGGGTTCAGTAGCCGAGTTTGCTGAAGGCAGCAGGGTACCGGTATTAAACGGCGGCGACGGGGCCAATGAGCACCCCACTCAGGCGTTACTGGATTTGTTCACGATAAAACGGGAACTGCAGTTCAATAATAAAACCATCGATGGCTTACACATCGCGATGATCGGCGATTTACGTTACGGGCGAACCGTGCATTCACTGTCCAAGCTGCTTTGTTTATTCAAGAATGTTCGTTTTACATTAATTTCTCCCAAAGAGCTGGCCATGCCGGATTATATTCTGGCCGCCATTGAAAACGCAGGCCACTCATTAAAAGTAACCGATCAGCTCGAAGGTAATATGGATGCCGACATTTGCTATCAGACCCGTATTCAGGAAGAACGTTTCCCTTCGCAGGACGAAGCCAATAAATACCGGGGAAAATTCCGGTTAAATCAGTCGATTTACACTCGTCATTTTCAATCTAAAACCGTTATTATGCATCCGTTACCCAGGGATTCCCGTACAGAGGCTAACGAGCTGGATAACGATCTTAATCTCAACCCTAATCTGGCAATTTTCCGACAAACCGATAATGGCGTATTAGTACGCATGGCGTTATTCGCGCTCACGCTTGGCGTGGAAAATCTGGTAAGTCAGTACGAAAAGCCTGTCATCTGGTATAGCAATAAGAGCTAAAACATTATGCAACGATCCGAACAACTATTTGAACGCGCCCAACTTTCTATTCCCGGTGGCGTAAACTCACCAGTGCGAGCGTTTAAAGCAGTGGGTGGAACGCCCCGCTTTATTCAAAAGGCAGACGGCCCGTATATTTATGATGTGGATGGCAAACGATACATCGATTATGTGCAGTCATGGGGCCCTATGGTACTGGGTCACAACAACGATAAAATTCGTGAAGCCGTTATTCATGCTGCGGCCTCCGGATTAAGTTTTGGCGCCCCCACCGAAGCTGAAATTATCATGGCCGAGAAGGTCCGCGAACTGGTGCCTTCCATGGAAATGGTAAGAATGGTTAATTCGGGTACCGAAGCCACCATGTCTGCTATTCGTCTGGCCCGTGGTTACACTGGCAGAAACAAGCTGGTTAAATTTGAAGGCTGCTACCATGGTCATGCCGACTCACTGCTGGTCAAAGCCGGTTCCGGCGCGCTGACTCTGGGCGTGCCAAGTTCACCGGGTGTGCCCGCTGATGTCGCTCAGCATACCTTAACCGTTGAATACAATAATCTGGATAGCGTAAAGCAGGTGTTCGCTGAGGTGGGTGAGGATATTGCCTGTATCATCGTTGAACCCGTGGCCGGCAATATGAATTGTATTCCGCCTGTCGAAGGCTTCTTACAAGGCCTGCGCGATATCTGTGACGAACATGGCGCCGTACTCATTTTTGATGAAGTGATGACCGGCTTCCGCGTTAGCCGCGGCGGCGCACAAGAGCGCTATGGCATTACACCTGATTTAACCTGTCTGGGTAAGGTCATCGGTGGTGGAATGCCTGTAGGCGCTTTTGGCGGCAAGAAATCTATCCTCACTCATATTGCGCCAACCGGCCCAATCTATCAGGCGGGCACCTTGTCGGGCAATCCAATAGCGATGGCTGCCGGTTTGGCGGCGTTGCAACAAATTGGTGAACCCGGGCTTTACGATTCTATTTTCGACAACACCAAAGCACTGGTAGAAGGATTCCAGGCAATTGCCGATGAACATGGTATTCCGTTTACCACTAACCACGCCGGTTCAATGTTTGGGTTATTCTTCACCGATGTCGACAAGGTCGTAAATTATCAACAAGCCATAAACTGCAATCAGGAACGCTTTAAGCAGTTTTATCATGGCATGCTGGATGAAGGGGTTTACCTGGCACCGGCATCTTATGAAGCGGGTTTTGTATCCAAACTGCATAACCGGGAAATTGTTGACGCCACGCTGGCAGCGGCGCGCAAAGTCTTTGCGAATTTATAACCTGGTGAACTGGTCAGGAATAATGCCGCGATGACACTGATAACCGCAGGTCTGGTCACCGGACTATTGCTCTACGCTGGGGTTGTGACCTTTTTGCTGTTTCGGCAGAGAAAAATCACCCAGCGTATTGCCCGGGCCGCTACCCGCGTTATTCCTGAGCCGGTTATTCGAAACGACGACAGTGAACAACGCTTTCTGGAAAAAGCCGATGAGGCCATGCGGCTGAATCAAACCTTTCAAAAGTTTGTGCCAAAGCAGTTTGTCGATCATTTCGCCAAACATGGTATCGACACTCTGGTGCTTGGCCGCGCCGATGAGGACGAAGTTGCAATTTTGTTTTGTGACATTCGTGGTTTTACCGGCCTGTCGGAGAAAATGAAGCCCCAGGAGTTAATGAACTTTCTTAACTCTTACTTTTTGCGGATGAACGACCCTATCCACCAAAATGGCGGCTTTATTGATAAGTTTATTGGTGATGCCATTATGGCCTTGTTCGATCATCCGGGCGGTACCGGTACCGATAAAGCCACTGATGCAGTCAATGCCGCCCTCGACTTGCAAAAGGCCCTGCGGGTGTATAATACGCACAGAGCAAAATCCGGCTATGAAGGCATTCGGGTTGGCGTGGGTGTTCATTATGGCCCGGTGATCCTTGGAACTGTAGGCAGTGATGACAGAATGGATACCACGGTCATAGGCGATAGCGTTAACATTGCTTTTCGACTGGAAGGCCTGGCGCCAAAATATCATGCTGATATTGTTATCAGTGCGCAAACCTTAAAAGCTATCAACAACAAGCAGCAAATTGATTGCCGGGTACTCGACTTAGTCCGGGTGAAGGGCCGCCAGGCTCCTATCCGTATCTATGAGGTGCTAAACCATCTGAATGATGATATTCGCAAGCAAAAGCTTGTGGTTGCCCCTTATATCAGGGACGGCCTGGCCTGCCGAATGACCAGGGACTGGCAGGAAGCGCTGGGCCATTTCAATAAAGCTTTATTGATAGCACCGGATGACCGTCTTCTGCATTACCATATTCACACCATTGAAACACTGATACACGCTGAACTCCCGGCAGACTGGGACGGCGCGGTATCGCATTAATCAACAGGAAGACAAAGTGAGCAACGACGATATTCAGATGATTTTCCAATGGCTGATCCCGGTAGCCCTAATCATGACCGCTGTAGGCTTTGTATTAGGTAAACGTAAAACAGAGAAACCAGTGCTGACCGCCCTGTCTTTGGGCATATCAGTGTTCGTCCCTGTTGTGGCCATTGTGTATGTTATTTATCTGCTCAATAAGCCTGACCTGAGTCATCCGGAATAATCTTCGATAGCCGGCTTACCTTTTAAAAAAGCCGGGCGGGAAGTGGAAGCCCGTCCGGCAAAAAAGTCACCGATTTCCGGTAAACGGTGTAGGTTTACCGTTTACACATGCTCAGTAGTGCGAAGCGCCTGGATCCGTTGTTCCAGCGGTGGGTGACTCATAAACAGTTCTGAAAAGCTGCGTTTACCGGCAATACCAAACGCCATCATGGTACCTTCCAGTTCGCTCTCGCGGTTTGACTTAAGGCGCTCCAGTGCAGCGATCATTTTTTGCTTACCCACTAATGAAGCGGAACCAGCATCGGCACGGAACTCTCGTTGACGGGAAAACCAAAACACCACAGTGCTGGCCAGTGCGCCAAAAATGACTTCCAGAATAATCACCGTGAACATATAAGCGAAACCGCCCACTACCTCACCATCTTCATCGTTTTGCATCAGATTGCTGATTAAGCCTGCAACCACCCGGGCCAGGAAAATTACGAAGGTGTTTACCACGCCCTGAATAAGCGCCAGGGTGATCATATCGCCGTTGGCCACGTGTGATACCTCGTGGGCCAGCACGGCCTCAGCTTCTTCCTGCGTCATGTTTTGCAGCAGGCCTGTCGACACCGCAACCAACGCGTTATTGCGATTGGCGCCAGTGGCAAAAGCATTGATTTCCGGCGAGTCATAAACCGCGACTTCCGGCATGCCGATACCGGCTTTCTGGGCCTGACGTTTTACGGTCTCCAGCAGCCATTGTTCAGTCGCATTACGCGGCCGCTCTATAACAACAGCGCCGGTTGAGCGCTTTGCCAGCCACTTCGACAAAAACAATGAAATAAACGAACCACCAAAACCAAATACCGCGGCAAACACCAGTAAGCCGCCCATACTCTGGCTGTTGATACCCAGCACGGCAAACACCACACTAAGCACAATCCCGAGTACCAGTACCACGGCCAGGTTCGTGATCAGAAACAGCACAATACGTTTCATAAGAGCCTCTCTAAAAAGAAACGAAAATTAACACTGCGCATTATATAAGGACTTATACTGTAAGTTAAAATCGTATATAACTTACATTTAATCAGGCAGAAACTGATTAAAAGGAAAGCCGAACAAAATCAGTTACGAAGTGCTTTTACCAGTTGCAGTACAGCAGGATGGGTGAGTTTTCGTTCGGGTGAAATGGCATAAAGCTGCTCTGTAACACGGTTGATTACGCCCACTTTCACCAGACTGAATTGCTTTTCCAACTGCGGGGCCAACAGCAATGGCGCAGAGAAAGCGCCCAGCCCTTCCTGGGCAAAAGCCAGCATCAGCGCGCTGTCATCAAATTCTGCGGTAATATCGGGCTGAATGTCCTGAGTGCTGAACCACCCCAACAATTGTTGACGAATTAATGATTTCTTACCTTGCAGCAAAAACGGGGCATTGTGCAGCGACTGAGGAAAATGCTGACTCAGTGACTCGCTTTTATCTGCCGCGACAAACACTGCCATCGGCGATTCGGTAATCAAGTGACTGTAAGCCTTGATGTGGCTGCCGGTTTGAATAGGCTGATCCGATAACACCATATCAAGTCGGTTAACCGCCAGCTCTCCCAGCAATGAGGTTAATTCTCCCTCGCGGCACACCAGCTTAACCGGTAATTGAAGTACCGGTTTTAGCATTTCGTAGACCAGCGTTTTGGGTAATACATCGGTGATCCCAACGGTAAAGCTTTGCCATTGGTTGTGCTGCTGATTCAGTACTGACTTGAGCTCTTCACCCAACTGGAAAATATCGGCCGCATAGCCCTGCACCAGTATACCCAGCTCGGTGGGTATCAGGCGGCGGGATTGTCGGGTAAACAACGATGCGCCTATGGTGTCTTCCAGCGCACTTATCTGACCGCTGATGGTCTGGGGCGTTATATGCAATAACTCGCTGACTCTGGCGATAGAGCCATGCTCGGCAACCATATAAAAATAGTAAAGCTGGTTGTAATTAATCGGCGTCATTGGTGGTTAGCGCTATCAGAGTTTGGCCTGAGACCTGATAAAGGCAATGGAAGGGGCAAAGAATGCACAGCCAGTTTCAGCTGCGGTGTAGTCGAGCCAACGATCGTACTCGCCGTCGCCGCTGCCATACACCTGACTGTGTAACATGCGCTTGAACGGTTGTGAGCTGGCGGCGCAGGTAACCGAGAACATGCCTTGCGAGTTCATATCGCCGTAGGGCATACCCTGCTTCAGCAAATCCGCTTTGCCCTGCTCGGTGCCATGAGTGCTGGCTCTGATCGTATGAGACGAAGGGTTACATTCCACGCTTGGCAAATTATGTTCTTTGGTGGTCCCCATTATTTGTTCCTGCTGTCGCTCAGATAAGCTCAACCAGCGGCGTAAATCATGCCGGAAGCGCTGAACATGCACATAGCTTCCGCCACTAAAACCATTTTCATCATCGTCGATAACGGCGACTTTGGCCCGTTGCAGCCCGCGGGGATTGTCCTGGGCATACAAATAGCCATTAAGATCGCGGCCATCCAGATAACGGAAGCCCTGGATCTGCTCTACCAGCTCCACATGAATACGCAACAGTTCCATAATTTCCAGGCCAATGGCATAGCAAATATCAATGCGGTCCGCGCGGATTTGAATAAACAGGTCGCAAGGGGTGGAAGGCGCTACGCGGTCTTCACTTTGCATGTCGGGGAATGGGGTTAGTTCAACGGGAATCGGGCCTGGGTAAAGCTCACTCCAGTAGTTACTGCCTACAGCAATGACCCCTGACACCATGGCTTCGTAATGTTCATTATCGTAATGATCAATTACTTCCAGAACCCGGCCCAGTTTAGCCCGGACCGCCTGTGAATCGTCGTCAATCACATTGAACAACAAATACTGCGCATGCAGATTGGGTTCAGCACAAATACCTTTTTGTGGTTGCGACATAGTCTTCCCGCTGTTTTTATCGTTATAGGCCGGCGTTATTAATTAGTAACCGGCAGCCTGACCATCTTTTCGGCTTTCTGATGCACCATAGTATATCTGCTTATCGGCATCATACATAATCGCTTGATAGCCACCGTAAACCCCTAATTTATTTTCCAGTTTGTGGCCTCGTTCCAATAACTCCCTTTCCGTACTAAGGGAAAACCCTCGTTCCAGACTCACCGAGCCACCGTCTTTCATCAATGTGCCGGTTGGACTGCTTGAGCCGGTATGAATAAATCGCGGTGCATCGCCAGCCTCCTGCAAATTCATACCAAAATCAATCAGATTAACAATAATTTGTGCGTGCATTTGAGGCTGTGTAGCGCCCCCCATTACACCAAAACTTAACCAGGGTTTATTGTTGCGGGTCACCATGGCCGGAATGATGGTATGAAACGGTCGTTTACCCGGCTTATACTGGTTGTGATGCCCGGGCTCCAGGGTAAACAGTTCACCTCGATTTTGCAGAATAAACCCCAGTTCAGGCGGGGTCATGCCTGAGCCCATACCACGATAATTGCTCTGAATAAGCGAAACCATGTTACCGCTGCTATCTGCCACAGTCAGATAAACGGTATCACCGTCGATCACACCGGCATCATAGCGTTTGGCCGCCTTCAATGGGTCGATGAGTGCCCGGCGCTCTTTGGCATAGGCTTTACTGATCAGTGGTTCAACCGGTATCTGGTTAAATGCCGGATCGGCGTAATATTTAGCGCGGTCTTCAAAGGCCAGTTTTTTGGCCTCTACAAAGGTATGTACGTAATCGGCAGAGTCCGGTCCCATGCCTTCAATATCGTACTGCTCAAGAATATTAAGGATCTGCAACGCGGCAATGCCCTGTCCGTTAGGCGGTAATTCCCAGACATCATAACCACGATAATTAGCCGAAACCGGGGTGACCCATTCAGAGGTGTGGGACGCTAAGTCTTCATAACTTAAATAACCGCCTTGCGCTTTCATATAAGCAGCGATAGCCCGCGCAATATCCCCTTTATAAAATGCATCCCGCCCGCCCGTGGCGATTTTTTCATAGGTGGCTGCAAGGCCTGGGTTGTTAAACACATCGCCTTTTTGCGGCACTTTACCGCCGGGCATAAAGATTGTTGAAAATCCGGGATAATGACCAATCCGGTCAACATTCATTTGCCAGTAATAAGCCACCAGCTCACTGACAGGGAAGCCATTGCGAGCGTAACGAATTGCCGGTGACAACAGTGAGGTCATGGGTAAACGGCCAAAACGCTCATGTAATTCAAACCAGCCATCAACGGCACCAGGCACCGATACAGGCAGAGGCCCGAAGGAGGGAATTTTGGTCAGTCCCTGCTCTGCAAACACTTCGGCTGTGAGCGATGCAGGTGACCGACCGGACGCATTCAAGCCGTATAACTGTTTGTTCTGAGCATCCCAGACAATAGCAAACAGGTCGCCGCCAATGCCACTGCCGGTCGGCTCCACAAGGCCCAGCATGGCATTTGCGGCAATAGCAGCGTCAATAGCGCTGCCACCTTGTTTGAGAATATCCAGACCAACCTGGGTAGCCAACGGCTGACTGGTTGCCACCATCCCCTGCCGGGCAATCACTTCAGAGCGACTGGCGAAGGGTTTTCCGGTAATTCTGTCGTAGGCACTGACACTTACAGTGACCATTAGCCCCATCATCAGACAAGTCAGCTTAGTACTCATCATGCGCTTAAATAAACTCAACATCATTATTATTACGTTACCTTTGTTATCGCGAGTGATTAACCGTATGTAAGAATTACCAGCCCGGCGTGAATCCTTTGCTTACGATACCATATTATTACAATCCTTCACTTTTTGCTTCAAAACCAAAGACCTTTAAATACGTGGGCTGAACAGCAACCGGCCAGATTTGACATTGTGGAATTAAGTTTGCAAACAGCTGTTTATCTGTCCCCTCGCTTGCAGTACTTGTGGACCCTTTTCATTTTTGTTTTTAAACATTCAGCCGCAGAGAGCCAGTACCATGAGCACAGAGTTTAGTATCGTTACGATTGTTAAGCACCGCACCCCACAACTGAATAATTTGCTCAGCAGCATAGAGCGCTCTTCGTTGTTACCGAAAGAAATGATCATTGTTTGGATGGCCTCGCCAAGTGACGAGTCACTGTTAAGCAGCGACTCGTTTAATATTCAGCACTGCTTTGCTACTCACTCGGAACTGCCGATTGCCAAAGCCCGTAACCGAGGATTTGACGCCTGTACCAGCAACCGAATTATTTATCTGGACGTAGACTGTTTGTGTCCGGAAACCCTGCTGCAAACCATGACAGAGCAACTGACCAACGGGCGGGTTGTCAGCGCCAATATTACCGACCTGCCATGCCAGGCCGAAGAGGTAACCAACAGCGTGTTAAAAGAACTCGCAGCAATGCCGGTAAAGGCCGCAGAACAACAACCTTTTGTGCATTTTGATGCCACCGCATTTGCTATCACAAAGGAAGACTTCAGCCAACTGGGCGGTTTTGATACCGACTACGATGGCTATGGCTTCAGCGATGTGGATTTTGCGATGCGCTGCAGTCAGGCCGGCCTTACATTGGTCAATACCGGCAGGCACGTGTTTAAACAATTTCATATGCATTTTAATCCGCCGCTTAACCACCTGTGTGATCTGGTAGCCAATGCGGAGCTGTTCAAACAGAAGTGGAGTTGCTACCCCTTTTGCGATTATTTCGAGAAGTTCGCCGAACTTGGTTATGTGAACGAAGATTACGAGCAAAACGGGCTCCGGGTTACCCGGCTGGCTTCAGATGAAGAGCTCGACGCGTTTTTTATTGAGCAGCCCTGTGAAGAACAACCGGAAGTTGCTGAAGATATGCGGCAAACCGCTTAACACGTTAGACATTAAAAAGCCCGGTTCAATTAATGAAGTGAACCGGGCTTTTTTGCATTAAGCTGACTTATTTATCTTTCAGCGGTGTGTCTTCGGTAACCGGTACCGTGTTGACATCGGTATCGAGCGACTCAACGGCATTCCTGACGCCCGCAGCGTAATCAGGGTGCACTTTTTCCAGTACCGCATACCAGCGCGCTTTAACGCCATCAGAGCAAGGGCCCATGGCAGCAGCGTAATTTTTATATAAACGGGCCTTTTGCTCGTCGGTAAACATTTCATACAACGCCCTTGGCTGCACGTAATCGATATCCGCTTCGTCCTGATGGTACCGGTCGGCATCGCCGTCAATACGCAATGGCGGTTCAGGGTATTTAACCTGAGCTTCAGGGCCACCGTGCTGATTAGGCTCATAGTAGGCATCCGCATTACCGAAATCATTAGTAAAGAATCGCATGGCACCATCTTTATGATAGTGATTTACCTTAGCATTCTTCGGTGCATTCGCAGGCAAGGCTTCATAGTGCGTGCCCAGTCTGTAACGGTGCGCATCTGCATAAGAAAAAATTCTCGCCTGCAGCATTTTATCCGGACTAAACCCAATGCCTGGCACCACGTTCGAAGGGCTATAGGCGGCGTTTTCAACCAACTGAAAATAATTTTCCGGCACGGTATGCATTTCCAGCTCACCCACTTCAATCAGCGGAAAGTCTTTGTGCGGCCAGACTTTGGTTAAATCAAATGGATTGTAGGGCTGATTACCGGCTTCCTCTTCAGGCATCACCTGAATATACAGTGTCCACTTAGGGAAGTTGCCTTCATCAATGGCGTTGATGAGATCTTCCTGATAAGACTCCCGGGTTTTGCCGATAATGTGCTCGGATTCCTCATTAGTATAATGCTGATGGCCTTGCTGGGTTTTAAAATGAAACTTCACCCAGAAGCGCTCCCCATTGGCATTCCACAGACTAAAAGTATGGGAACCATAGCCATTCATGTACATTGGGTTTTTAGGAATACCACGGTCAGACATCAGGATAGTTACCTGGTGCACGGATTCCGGCTGTGCGGCCCAAAAATCAAACATCGCTTCCGGGCTTCTCAGATTAGTTTTAGGGTGACGCTTCTGAGTACGAATAAAGTCGGGGAACTTAAAAGCATCACGGATAAAGAAGATAGGCGTATTGTTACCTACCATATCCCAGTTGCCCTCCTCCGTATAAAACTTGAGGCTGAATCCACGTACATCACGTTCAGTATCAGCCGCGCCGGATTCTCCGGCTACCGTTGACCAGCGGCTTAATACATCGGTTTGCTTGCCTATTTCAGAAAATAAATCAGCGCAGGTGTACTGGGTAATGTCGTGGGTAACGGTGAATGTCCCCTGAAGCCCCCAGCCTTTGGCATGCACCGCGCGTTCAGGAATACGTTCGCGGTTTTGATGGGCGAGCTTTTCAATTAGCTGATAATCTTCCAGCAATACCGGACCGCGACTGCCGGCAGTTTTTGACATAGCGTTTGAATGAACCGGCGCGCCTGCGGAGGTGGTAAGCTTTGGTGCTTTAGCCATTTTCTGTCCTTTGAGTATGAGTTACTTAATTGATACGCCCTCAGACTGTAAAGCGACCAATCGATTTTGACTGTTGATCAGAATAGTAAAAGTGATTCACTCAGTACCACCCGCAACCATCCGCTTCTGCACTATTTGAGAGCGGGCTTTTACGCAAAATATTTCTCAACTGTTAAACTATAGTAGTAATCAATTATTTTCGTACCCGCTCGCTAACAGAGTGCTGAACCAAAAGCGATTACTGGCCACTGACCACTCACCCCATTCCAAGCTCTTGCTCAGGATGCTGTAAATGACAATTTATTTTGTAGCCGTTATTACACTAAACCTGGTTTGTTTTCTGTTCATCCTGCTGTCCGGTATTCAGCACAAGAAACATCATTACTACTCACTGGCAATCGTTAATTTACTGCTGGTTGGTTACCACTTTTTATCCTGGCGTTTTCACCAGGCCGCCACGGTTTCAGAAGCCATTACTCTCAGTCGATTACACACCAATACCGTAATCCTTGGTTGGCCGTTTATTATCTATACCTTTGGCCACTGGTGCAGATTCCGCTATACCAACCTTATGGTACTGGCTTTCGGTACTATGGCGGCCATTTTCACGCTGTTTAACACATTCTCTGATGCGGTTTTGCGGCATGGTAACAACCCACAACTGGTTAAATTTAATAACTTATTTGGCGAGCAGATGTCCCTGCTGGTTGGTGAGCCCAGTCTGTTTTTCTCCCTGTACCATGCTGGCTTTATCGTTATGGCTGTTGTGCAGCTTTTGTTTGCTTTACGTTTTTATAAACGGCAAAACAATTTTATTTCACTGGCTCTGACCGTTTGCCTGGGGTTGTCGGTAGCCACCAGCTTTATGAGTTATCAGATAGACAGCGGCAGCGTGCCGTTGTTTTATACCGGAGGTCTGCCTTTTACGCTTATCTCTCTGTCTTTTGCCTTAATGCTCAGTGTTTCATACCGGCGTAATGCCAGGGAGCTGGATCATCAGCGTCAACGCCAGCGCGAACTTGAGATGGCCATGAAACGGCTTGCGACCAGCGCGGCGGGTAGCAATGCTGAGCATCTCTATTTTGAAATGATCACCATTCTTTACCAGCTCTCACCGGCTGAATTCATCCTTATTGGCAACCTTTGTCCAGATAATCAAAACCAGGTTGAGACCAAAGCGGTGTTAGCGTTCGGCCAGAAAGGGAAAAACTTCACCTACGAGCTAGCCGGTACCCCTAGTGAAGAAGTGTTAAACCTCGGTTTGCACAGTAGAAAGCACATCAAAGCAGACCGCTTTCATTGTAGCGAGTCTACTGAAATTAAGGCGTCGGGCAGTTACGCTGGTATACCAATTGTAAATGCTGAGCAGCAAAACACCGGGGTGATCATGATGTTCTTCCCCCACGCCAATGGCATGGATAATGCGCTGCAGCAAGCCCTTCAGATCGTTGCATCACGGGCAGCCTCTGAATTACAACGTGATCAGTTGGAGCAGAAATTACGCTCCATGGCGTATTACGATTACTTATCGAACTTACCAAATCGCGCCAAATTACTGGAAGTGCTTAATGCCACGTACCTCGATGCCACCAGGCATCGGCAGAATGCCTTGCTAGTACTGCTTGATCTGGACCATTTTGGTGAGATTAACCGAAAGTACGGCTACGAGATTGGCGATCGGGTGATCCATATTCTGGGTAACCGGTTTGCTGCCTATCGCTCGGCAGATGTTTTTATAGCACGTAATGGCGGTGATGATTTCGCCATATTGTTAACGAACCTGCAAGCCGACTACACCGCGCTGCTGCATGTTCACTGGGCAGCTCTGAAAGCCATAGTCAGTGATGAAATTAACATTGGCCGACGTAAGATATCGATTCAGTGCAGCGCAGGAGCCGTGTTATTCCCGGAACAAATTGAAAGTCGTTTTGACGTTATCAGCTCAGCAGAACACGCGCTGCAACAGGCCAAAGAGCGTGGCCGTAATCAGTGCTCACTATTCGCGCCTGAAATGCTCGCTCTCAAGGATGCCGCCCGGGAACTTGAAGAAGAGCTGTCTAAAGCGTTACAGAACGACGACGAACTCTCGATGGTTTACCAACCCAAAGTCGATCCACAGGGTCGCCTGATGGGAAGTGAAGCATTATTACGCTGGCATCACCCGGTTAAAGGCTTCATTTCACCGGCGCATTTTATCCCCATCGCAGAAGAAACGGGCCTGATCCACGAATTAGGCAAATGGGTTTTACGCTGTGTGTTTGATCAACTCCGTTGCTGGCAACAACGCAACGTCCCGCTGTACCGGGTATCCGTAAACGTAACGGCCTCGCAATTTGCTGAAGGGGATTTTATTCACTATCTGCTGGCGGAACGTGAGCGCTACGAGATACCGGCAGAGCTGATCGAGGTGGAACTCACCGAGTCGAGTTTGTTATTTGACAGCCAAAAGGCCATCGAGCAACTCAAGACATTACAAAGCACCGGCATCTCAGTGGCCCTGGATGATTTTGGCACCGGTTATTCGTCTTTATCTTATCTGCGTGACCTGCCGTTGAACGTGCTTAAAATCGATAAGTCGTTTATTGATAACATCGAGCATCAACAGAGTAAGGAACTGGTCAGGTCGATTATTGCTATCGGTAAACACATGAAGCTGCTCACCGTCGCAGAGGGAACGGAAAACCTGCAACAGGTAGAAATGCTAAAAGAAATGGGTTGCGATTATTTTCAGGGTTACTATTTCAGTCGCCCCCTGAAGCCAGACGCTTTTGAAACTTATGCGACACAGCAGAGCTCAGCCTTGTGACTACCCTAAAGAAAAAACCCCGCAAAAGCGGGGTCTGAGTCGAAGTGATTTAGGCTTATTATTATTAACTTAAGTGCCTAATCAATAATGTGTCCGAAGATTATGAACGGCCACCAGTGAAGTCAGGATAAGCTTCCAGACCACATTCACTGATATCAACACCTTCAAATTCTTCTTCTTCGCTAACGCGTACACCGATAACGGCTTTGATGATTAACCAAACCACTAAGCTGGTTACGAATACCCATACGAAGATAGTCAGTGCACCGATGATTTGACCAGAGAAAGTCGCGCCACCAGTAACAGGAACCAGTAACAGACCTAACAGACCAACCACACCGTGAACAGAAATCGCACCTACCGGATCATCGATTTTCAGTTTGTCCAGAGTAACGATGCTGAAGACTACCAGGATACCACCCAGAGCACCGAACAGAGTCGCTGTCAAAGGCGTTGGAGTAGAAGGTTCAGCAGTAATCGCTACCAGACCGGCCAGAGCACCGTTCAGCGCCATAGTCAGGTCAGCTTTACCAAACATGATACGAGCAACGATCAGTGCAGCAATACAGCCACCCGCTGCCGCAGCGTTGGTATTCATAAATACAACGGCAACCGCGTTGGCACTCTCAACAGTCGCTGTAGCCAGTACAGAACCGCCGTTAAAGCCAAACCAACCCATCCACAGGATGAATGTACCTAAAGTAGCCAGAGGCAGGTTTGCACCAGGAATCGCGTTAACTTTTCCGTCTGCAGTGTACTTGCCTTTACGAGCACCCAGTACCAGTACGCCAGCTAAAGCAGCCGCAGCACCAGCCATGTGAACGATACCAGAACCAGCAAAGTCAGAGAAACCCAGGTCGCCCAGTGTATACATACCGAATACAGACGCACCACCCCAGGTCCAGGCACCTTCCATTGGGTAGATGAAACCAGTCATAACAACGGTAAAGGCAAGGAATGCCCACAGTTTCATACGCTCAGCTACCGCACCAGATACGATAGACATTGCCGTGGCAACGAATACTACCTGGAAGAAGAAGTCAGCAGATGGGGCATAGGTTGCTGGTTCATCAGCAACGCCAGTTGCGCCGTCAGCTACGATGCCGCCCAGGAAAGGTACCCAGTCCCCACCGCCGTACATGATGCCGTAACCGCAAATCATGTACATAGTACAAGCAATCGCAAACAGTGCGATGTTTTTAGTTAAGATTTCAGTTGTGTTTTTAGCACGTACAAGGCCAGCTTCCAGCATGGCAAAACCTGCAGCCATCCACATTACCAGTGCGCCACAGATCAAAAAGTAAAAGGTATCTAACGCGTACCCTAATTCAAAAGTTGTTTCCATTATGCTTATCTCCGCAAATTTCTCGTCGACTGATTACAGTGCGTCGGTATCTGTTTCGCCAGTACGAATCCGGACAGCGCCTTCAAGGTCATAAACAAAAACCTTGCCGTCACCAATTTTGCCGGTCTTAGCAGCGCCAACGATGGCTTCAACCAAACGTTCTACCTGATCATCCTGAACCGCTATTTCCAGTTTGACTTTCGGCAGGAAGTCGACCTGATACTCGGCTCCGCGGTATAATTCTGTGTGTCCTTTTTGACGTCCGAAACCCTTCACTTCGGTTACGGTCAGACCGTCAATACCGATTTCTGAAATGGCTTCACGAACATCATCCAGCTTAAATGGCTTGATGATTGCTGTGACTAGTTTCATGTGTTGCTCCCAAAATAATAGTGGTTTGCTACCAGTGTTCATGTTGTGCGAGATTGACTAGAACAAGTCCTATGCCACAAATTAAAAATCTTATAAATCAATAGCTAAATCAAAAATTGTTATATTTTCTTACATTTTTACGCACCATTTAAATGCATGAGCGTCCGTTTGCACCATTTTGATGCATGACCAATTCATCCTGTCAGTAATGTCGTTTATCGCAGGGAACTTAGCGGTAAATGGCCGGTCTATCTGGCATGGAAAAAATGGACTTAGCCTTTACCGGACCAACCCGCTTTAAACCTTCTGAACCAGCCCCGAACAAAGCTGGCAGATTGGTGTGGCTGATTATCGGCTCGGTGTTGTTTCATATCGTAGTGCTGGCCACACTGTCGTTTCAGCCACCGGCTGTGCCGCCGGTAAAATCCAGCCCGATTAAAGCCGCGTTATACACACCGGTTAGACCCCTCCCCCCAAAGCCCGAGACGAACGAGAAGTCCCAACCGGCACCCGTCGTTGCTGAAGCTGCAGACCCTAACGCTCAGTCATCTGAGGAGCCGCCACCCGCTCAGCAGCACTCACCGCTGGCACAGCCAGAGACGAACGTAAACACCAATAACCAGTCATCTGCACCCGCCCCCGGGGAAATACTCATGCAGGCAGAAGATAGCCCCGCGCCGCCCTCACGACGGCTATCCGATGCCATCAGCCGAGGCATTGCAGGGCAACAGTTGCAGCAACAATACGACTTAGCAGAGGAAGTCAGCCGCCAGCGGCGCGAAGAGCACATCTCACCCGATTTAAAAATCAGTGAGTACGAACCACCCAAAAAAGTCGTCGGTGAATATGCCGTGAATTGCGAAAAGGGAGTGAATAGAACTGTGGCAACAGTTGCGCGACTGTTTGGAGGCAATGTAAAGTGCAACAGTCGCAATGAATTTCAGCAATTCATCGACAAACGACAACATAACCAACCAGAACAATAAGGGACTGCCCGTGGCCGGAGCCAACCTACTTGCACTCATTGATGATATAGCCACTCTGCTAGACGACGTCGCCATGATGTCGAAAATGGCAGCCAAGAAAACTGCCGGTGTGCTGGGCGATGATTTAGCGCTGAATGCCAATCAGGTACAGGGCGTGAAACCTGACCGCGAAATACCCGTGGTGTGGGCAGTGGCTAAGGGATCCTTCATTAATAAACTGATCCTGGTGCCGGCAGCATTGTTGATCAGTGCTTTTGTACCGGTGCTAATCACCGTGCTACTGGTACTTGGCGGGCTCTATTTGTGTTTTGAAGGGGCCGAGAAGGTACTCCACCGCTTCCTGCCCCATAGCGACACCGCGGAGGAAGCCGATGCACGTCTGAATAATCTGGCCGACGCGTCCATTGACCTCGTGCAAATGGAAAAGGATAAGATTAAGGGCGCTATTCGCACCGACTTTATTTTATCGGCTGAAATAGTGGTTATTACTCTCGGCAGCTTGCAAGGTGCCGACCTGACGACTCAGATTCTGGTACTCAGTGGTTTGAGTATCGCCTTTACTATTGGCGTTTATGGCCTGGTAGCCGGCATTGTAAAGATGGACGATCTCGGCCTGTATTTGCTGCGCAAGTCGCTTACCGGTGGTTATAACTCGGCCCAGCGACTGGCCGGCCGTTTTCTGCTCACTGCGGCGCCGGTGCTAATGAAAGTATTGTCGTTTGTTGGCACCATAGCGATGTTTTTGGTGGGCGGCGGCATTCTGACCCACAGCATTCCCTTTTTACATCACCTGGCCGAGTCGGTTAGCCAGTTAGTGCCGCCAATAGCGCTGATCCTGAGCATTGTTGCCGATGGCATTGCCGGATTAATCGCCGGCACCATCATCGCTCTTGCCCTGGCTATCTTCAATAAGGCCCGCAGTTAAAACGTCTTCTATCCACAGTAAAGTTGCGTTCGTCATTTTCGCTACTTTACTGTCATTTCTGTTATTAATTAGTTTAAAAAGCTACTCCTTTATTTTTCGCCACCCTGCCAAAAACAAAACATTCCTATAATTATCAATAATTTAAAAATTAATAACCTGACTGGCACAACTATCGCTAACTATTCTGCGACTTAACTAAACAGACAGCCTGCTCGGCGAGCATGAAGAGGCTCTGATTGGGTACAGGGCAGTGAGTGTGACTCTCTCACTGGTGTGCCCGTAACGAACAGCGAGGTTCGAGATTATGATTACTTACAGTTTTTTGATTTGGCTTTTATTGGGTCCGGTACTGGCTTATATCGTCGCTCTGGGAATTGTGAACGGTATTCGGTATCTGTTTACGTCTGACTCGTTGATCCATTAATAGTTTACCCGTTTTGTATCCCTGGACACTCCCGTAGTGCCACTTCTCAGGAATTGCAGATCTCTGCAATCTCCTGAGTTTTTTATCTGCTAAAGACTAATAATCACTCGCAGTTACTCGGCTATAGCAAGCTAGCAGCCTCTTTTCTTCACAACAAACTTATTTTTGCTATAACGTTCACTTTAAATACGATAGATGTCTTGGCATTTTGTCGGGGTGCCGACAGCACCAAGGGGCGTTATGCGACGCCCCTTGACCCCCGCAGTTCTTACTCACGAAAAGCATACTGTCATCGGGCAGGTAAAACCTATCGACCAGAGAGGGCTCCATGCCCTCGCTGGCCGGAGGCGTCGTCCATGACGCCTCTACGCTTTTACTTCATCTGCCCAATGACAGTATCTCGCTCAATAAGAACCAAAAATAAGGATGTATTGCACTCTGCTTATAAACTTCACCAACCAGGTAGTTTTAGCCAGGTTTTATTAGCCTATCAACCACCAAACAACCGTTCCCACCATGACTTTTCCTTTGCTTTCTTAACCGGCGTTTTGTCTCTCGATTGGCCCACACAGCCCTGAGCAGGCGGCAGGACATCAAGCACTGCAGGGACACTCAGGCTGCCAGGACACCCGGCAGTTAACACTGCGCCGGTGACAGGATCAAAGTGAGCTATACCCAGGCCGTTGGGGAAGCGTCGGGACAGTGATTTAGGCTCCTGCAACTGCTGATAAGCCATAAATACCGGCAGCGCGCCGGTAGATCCGGTTAAGCCGATAGATTTATTATCGTCGTTTCCGACCCATACGGTCGCCAGGTTATTGCGGTCATAGCCGGCAAACCAGCTGTCACGGTAATCATCCGTAGTACCGGTTTTACCGGCCATATTGATGTTATCAAAGGCTCTGCCGATAGCTTTTGCAGTGCCCTGGGTAGCAACGCGATACAGGGCGTAGTTAAGCAAATAAGCCGATTCTTCATTAACCCGCTGCTCACCGTATTCTGCCTGTCGCCACATTAAGCGATTATTTACGCTCACAATAGCGCTAACGGTATGCAGTGGTCGATAAGCGCCGTTGTTGGCAATCGTCTGATACAGTTGATTGGTTTCAAAAGGCGTGAGGGCAACAGCCCCCAGCGTTAATGCCGGCACCTCAGGAACAGGCCGTTTGACGCCCAGTTTTTTGAGTGTCGCCGCAACATTGTCGATACCCAGCTCGAGCCCCAAATTAACGGTTGGGACATTAAGCGACAGACTAAGTGCATCGATTAGCGGTACGCTGCCCCGGTAGGTTTTATCAAAGTTCTGCGGTTGCCAGTTATCGCCATGCTCATCGCTGAGTGACAAAGGCTGGTCCTGAAGCGGTGTGGCCAGGTTATACTGTGCAGGCTGCTCCAGAGCTGTCAGATACACGGCCGGCTTTACCAGAGAGCCGATCGGCCGTACCGCATCCAGCGCCCGGTTAAACCCGGCAAAGCTAACATTGCGGCCGCCTACCAGAGCCCGCACTTCACCGCTGCCGATATCCGATACCACCATAGCGCCTTCCAGGGGCGCCTCCCGGCCCGGCTGTAACCGGTCAAGTGTACTGGTCAGCGCCTGCTCTGCTCGGCGCTGGGCATAAATATCCAGGGTAGTGAACACCTTTACTCCTGACTCACGAATATTCGGATCAGCCAGAATAGTTTGCAGTTCTTTGCGCACCTGGGTCATAAATGCCGGGTGCTTGCCGGTTGCCAGACTATCGCCGGTGGCGATACCCACAGGCCTGGACACCGCCATCTCGTATTGTTGAGGGGTTAACTCGTTGCCTTCAAGTAACAGGCGTAATACCAGATTGCGACGTTCCACAGCCCGTTCAGGATACTTTCGTGGATTATAAAACGAAGGGCCTTTGATCATGCCCACCAGCATGGCAATTTCCGTTTCATCCAGTTCATTCACCGGACGGTCAAAATAGAAGTAGCTGGCGAGACCGAACCCGTGCACCGCCATATCCCCACTCTGGCCGAGGAAGACTTCATTGAGGTAGGCCTGAATAATCTTATCCTTGCTGTAACGGGCATCAATGATGATGGCCATTAATGCTTCTTTTATTTTCCGTTCCAGCGACCGCTCACGGGTAAGATAGAGATTTTTTACCAGTTGCTGGGTAAGCGTACTGCCCCCCTGAACCGTGCGTCCGGCCGCAATATTAGCCAGCAACGCCCGAATGATCGATAATGGTGCAACCCCGTGATGACTATAGAAATCGCGGTCTTCAGTGAGGGTCAGGGCTTTTACCAGTAAGGGCGGTAAGTCTTCCAGCGTCACCAGCATTCTATCTTCCTGACTGCCGCTGGCGAGACGGGTCACCAGCCAGGATTCGAGTCTGACCTGTGGCAACTGCTGGTCGGTCTGTAAATCGGTTATTGAAGCAATACGTGAACCGTTCCAGCGAATGCTTAACTGGCGCAGCGGCTGAAAGCCGTCAGGAAAATGGAAAGCCCGGCGAAAAATATTAATGGCTGCCGAGCCAACACTGTATTCGCCACTCCCCTGAATCTGAGTCACCCGCCGGTATCCCAGCAGCTTCAACTCATCGAGTACTTCCTTGCGGGTAATTTCCTCACCGGTTTCCAGTTGCAGTGGCCGGGCATATATTTGTGCAGGCACCTGCCACTTGTTGCCCGAAAAATGGTGTTTTATCTGCGCATCCAGATAAATGACATAGGCGCCAAACAGCACCAGCAGGATCAAAGATAGCTTCCAGAAAAACCGCCAGAGTCGACGTTTTCGGTTAGGATTAGCAGTAGGTTCGGCTTTTTTTGATGTCACAACACTTCCTGTAAATACTTTGCGGGAACGACCGGTTGCTGGCATTCAGACCGGGCAAGGGATACAGCAGGATTGTTTGCGCTGTATCAATTACCTTTATGCAACTTTAGGCTCATCAGACTAGACAAGTGATTGTTCGCTTTTTACTCTGTAAGTCAAACAGCCTATGGGAAAGCCATAATACTGGCTAAAGTAAGGAGTTTACCATGAAAATTACCGTCGATATCGATCTGTCACCGTCAGAAGCTCGCGAACTCTTAGGCTGGCCGGACATGACCAAAATCCATGAAGCCACCATTGCTATGTTTACCGAACAATTACAAAACGGTAACCAGGAAACAATGATGACCCTTCTAAAACCCTACCTTGACGGCAGTCAGCAGGCCTTTTCTTTCTACCAGAAAATGATGGAAGGCATTGCCACTGGCGCTGCGTCAGGCAAAAAATAACAACTTCAAGGAGCACTTGTGGAGCAACAGGATAAGCAGGAAATTCTGAACACGCTGAACCAGTATGCTGAGCAGTTTAATAGCATGGTACAGAAAATTCTTACCCGACAGGCTGATTCGAATGACGCTGCTGCGATGTTCGACCCGCAACACTTGCAACAGCTACTGACCACAAAACTGGCCGATAAGGTAGAGGTAGACACATCCAGGCTGGTTGAAAACCAAATGGAGTTCATGCGCCAGCAAACCGAACTCTGGCAACAGGCAACCAAAGCGATGTTCGGTGAAAAAGCCGAAGCAGTGGTAAACGAACAACGGGGGGATAAGCGTTTCAGCCACTCCGACTGGAACGAAAACCCGGTATTTAACTATTTAAAGCAAGCCTATCTGATTAACTCCAAAATGCTGCAGGGTATGATGGACTCCATGACCTTTGCCGATCCTAAGTCGGCTGAGCAGGTTAAATTCTACACCCGCCAGTACATTAACTCGGTCGCACCAACCAACTACTTGTTTTCGAACCCCGACGTTTGTGAAGAAATCCTTAAGTCCAAAGGGCAAAGCATGCTCAAAGGCATTGAGAATTTTATGCGCGATCTTGAGCAAAGCCCCCTTGAAGCGTTCAAGATTACCCAAACCGACATGTCAGCCTTCGAACTCGGCGAAAACCTGGCGACCACCGAAGGCAAAGTGGTGTATCAGAATGAACTGATCCAGCTTATTCACTATACGCCCAAGAAAGCGAAAACCTACGCACCGCCGATTTTATTTGTGCCGCCGTTTATCAATAAATATTACATACTCGATCTGGATGAAAAGAAGTCGGCAGTAAAAGGCTTGCTCGAAAACGGCTTTAGTGTGTTTATGATTTCCTGGGTTAATCCGGATAAAACGCTCGCCGACTATGACTTTGTCCGCTACATGAAGCTCGGGCCGCTGGCCGCACTGGATGTGGTTTGCGATATAACCAGGCAACCGAAGGTAAACATGGTCGGTTTTTGTGTTGGCGGCACATTGTCAGCCGTTACCTCGGCGTACCTGCGAGCTCAGGGCGACAAACGTATTCAGTCACTTACCCTGCTGACTACCCTGACCGATTTCAGTGAACCAGGCGAAATCGGTAACTATCTGACTGAAGAAAGCCTCAACGCCATGGAGCAAAACGCTGACATTAAGGGGGTCTACGATGGCCGTATACTCGGTTTAAGTTTCAGTCTGTTGCGCGAGAACAACCTGTTCTGGTCGTACTTTATTAATAATTACTTAAAAGGTGAGGATCCGGCAGCTTTCGATATTCTGTTCTGGAACAGTGATGCGACCAACATCACCTCGGCCTGCTTCAAACAGTATGTTCGGACTATGTACTGGGAAAACAAATTGCGCGAGCCAGGGGGCATGGTGATTGACGGCGTGCCAATTGATTTAGGCAATATCGACGTGCCGGTATATTTCCTGGCGACGATTGCCGATCACATTGTGCTTTGGCAAGCTGCCTACAAAGGCACGCAGCTGGTAGGGGGAGATACCCGCTTTGTGCTGGCTGGCTCAGGACACTTAGCCGGCGTGATCAATCCGCCGGCCAAAGGCAAGTATCCGCACTGGATAAACGAAGACCTGCCGGAAGATGCGGCGGCCTGGTTTGATGGTGCCACCCAGCACGAAGGCTCCTGGTGGCCGGACTGGTATAACTGGTTACAGTCCCACGATGATAAACAGGTTACGGCTCCGAAACCGGGTAAACACAAGTCTTACCCTGTTATTGAGGAAGCCCCGGGCAGCTACGTTAAGCGACGTCTGGGCTAAGGATCATCCGACCGATATTTGCTCTGTCGGCCTGTTCTGCGCTACATTGCAGGATAGCTGACAGAGTTTGCTGAACCATCCGCCGCTTATATCCGGGCCGAATGTTGATATTTCAGACCTCTGTACACCTGATTTTGACGCTGGTAAACCGGCTGTTCGACATCTGCTACCAGCAACGATAAGCAGCTGAGAACGCTGCTCACTCATGTTCAATCACGACAAGTACAGGTTCCAATGGTTACTATCAAGAAATATCCAAATCGCAGACTTTATGACACCTCACGCAGTCAGTATGTGAACATGGATTACATTAAAACCCTGGTTAACGAGCGTACCGACTTTAACGTTGTCGACTCGAAATCCGGCGACGATGTGACCAAAACGATTCTGTTACAAATCATCAGTGAATCTGAAACCAATGAACATCAGTCGCTGCTGACCAACAAACTCCTTAAGCAACTCATTCGTTTCTACGATTCAGATATGCAGTTATTCCTGCGCGAATACCTGGAACAAAGCCTGATTAACTTTATGGAACAACAGGACAGTTTGCAGGGTATGATGAAGAATATGGTAGATACCAGCCCGCTGGGTATGTTCAGTAAAATCATGGAACAGAATATCGACGCCTGGACCAAATCGACAAAAGATCAGAAAAAATAGCCACTTGCTGCACTGCAGCATAAAAAGTTGTATAGTTATTCTATATTGTTCTAGTCGTTTTGCTGCATTGCAACAAAATACCTCTTGACCATTCCGACCTCTACTGTCTAATATATAACCAACGAATGCTGCAACGCAGCAAGTATAAACTTCGAACGGGAGTGTTATATGTTTGGCAAATTTTCAGAACAACTCAAAAAGTCTTCTAAGCCGGTGAATTCATGGATGGCTGTGAATGCAAAAATGCTGGAAGACTTATCGCAAAATCAAACCGAACTGTTTACCGGTTTACTGAGCGATAGTGTGAAATATCTCGAGACCGTATCGGTTCAAACCGAAGCAAAAGGTGTTTTTGCCGCCAATTCTGAGTTTGCAGAAGCAATGCGCGACCGTTTGGCCGTTGCCTCTAAGGGCGCTTATTCAACGCTTAGCCATTTACAGTCCGACATGAAGGGCGTGGTGAAGTCTTCGATTGAAGATACGGCTGAAGTCGCCAAGGAAGTAACAAAAGAAGTCACCAAGGCTGTTGAGAAACCAGCAGCTAAGGCCGCACCGGCAAAAGAGCCAGCCAAGAAAGCGGCGCCTAAGCCTGCCGCAAAGGCCGCTCCAACTCCGGCGCCAGCGCCTAAAGAGGAGCCAGCCCCGGCAAAGGAAGTTACCGCAGCGGCGAAGCCAGCTGAAGCTGAAGCTAAGCCGGCAAGCAAGCCTGCTGCTAAGAAAACAACGCGTACTCGCAGAACAACTTCGACAGCTAAAAAGCCAGCAACTAAAGCGGCCGAAACCAAATCAACTAATTAATTAACGACTCTTTAAGGAGAGACTAATGCTAGAGCAAATGACTGAAAAATTTCA
Organism: uncultured Alteromonas sp.; assembly: GCF_913058315.1. Lineage (GTDB taxonomy): Bacteria > Pseudomonadota > Gammaproteobacteria > Enterobacterales > Alteromonadaceae > Alteromonas. The sequence goes on from NZ_CAJXQY010000006.1 coordinate 58,690, forward strand.
AACTGCAATGAAGCCAGTAACTGAACTTGCGACTTTGAACATGAACACAATGCAGGAATTAGCTGAAAAGCAAAATTCTCTGTTTTCTACCCTGATGTCTGACGGTATGTCTTTTGTTGAGACTGCCAGCCAGCAAAAAGACCTGATGAGCCTTGCTGAAGCGCAAAAAGCGTATTTAGAAAGCCTGCAGGAAAAAATGACTGAGTCAGCCAAAAGCAGCTACACGCTGATCACTGAAACCCAGCAAAAAGCGGGCGAAATGATGAAAGGCATGAGCGAAGAGTTTTCTACTAAGTTTACTGCTAAGTAAGACTCCGCCAGGCTAAAAATGCCCGCAACACTTGCGCTAAATATTGGACAAAAGTGTTATGCGGGCCCAGAAAAAGGGCTGTTATACTTAATGGCCCTTTTTTGATATTTGTATTACATTATTTTGACATTTGTGGAACCAAGGTATTTTTTGCTGGTCCACTTATCACTCAAAAGTAGTACCTCCGGGAGTGACACAATGAATTACCAAGCATACGACTACATGGCTCGCGGTGCGCAAATCATGCATGAAGGGTTTAGTCTGCTAAACGATATTGCCAGCCACCCGTCGAATCCATTTTCCCATACTATTCCGGGCCGGGTCAGCCGGGCGAGTCTTGAGACCGCCATGCGACTTACCCGCCGCTACGAAAAAGTTGGCTTTAATATCGATGAGATCACCATTGATGGCAAGTACCACGCCGTTAAGGAAGAAGTCGCAGTGGCAAAACCTTTCTGCGATCTGATTCACTTTAATCGCGTAGGTGTGCACGACGACCATAAAGTATTGCTTGTTGCACCACTCTCCGGCCACTTTGCAACCTTACTGAAAGGTACGGTAGAAGCATTGTTGCCAGATCATGAGGTCTACATCACTGACTGGGCGGATGCCCGTGAAGTGCCTCTGTCAGAGGGGCCATTTAGTTTTGACTGTTATGTTGAGTACCTGATTAACTTTATGGAGTATCTGGGGCCTAATACGCATTTAATGGCTATTTGTCAGCCCACGGTTCAGGCTCTGATCGCCACCGCAGTTATGGCAGAACAGAAGAATCCGGGTACGCCGCATTCTCTGACGCTGATGGCGGGTCCAATCGATACCAGTAAAAACCCAACCCGGGTAAACGAGTTTTCCAAGAAACACCCCATGTCATGGTTTCGCAATGTGGCCATCATGAGTGTGCCTCATGGCTATCCCGGTGAAGGTCGCAAGGTCTATCCCGGCTTTATGCAGCTCGGTGGTTTCATTAGCATGAACCACAAATCACACATGCAAAAATATATCGATTTCTACCAGAACCTGTTTATGGGTGAGGAAGAAGATGCCGACCGTTTCCGGGCATTCTACGATGAATATCTGGCCGTGCTGGATATGCCGGCAGAGTTTTACCTGGAAACCATTGAACGGGTTTTCAAAAACAACGAAGTTGCCCGCGGCGCCATTACTTACAAAGGACACCCGGTTAACTTCGAAGCCATCGACAACACGCCTTTATTGACGGTTGAAGGTGCTAATGACGATATTTGTGGCCTGGGTCAAACGGAAGCTGCTCAGCAGTTATGCAAAAGCATTCCTAAATCCAAACGCAAGCATCACGTCCAGCAGGGCGCTGGTCACTACGGTATTTTTAGTGGCTCTCAGTTCCGCAAACATATTCGTCCGCTAATCACCGATTTTATTCATAAATTTGCCTGACGTTATCTCGCCCATGCTAGCAACTTAGGTTAGCATGGGTGCACTTAATTTCAGGGAGAATTCTATGCGCTTTGTTCCCCGCTGCACAGCCGCTAAAGGTCAGCGGTTGTTCCCACGGTTAACCTCCTGTTTTATGTTGTCACTGGCTGCGTTGAGTTTTCAACCTTTAGCCTATGCTCAGCAAAATGACGAAGAACAACCCACTACGAATGACGATCCGGTGCAGACCTTTAACGTCTGTAAACAAAGCCTGCAACAGTCAGCTATAGAAGCCGGTATTACGCCAGCCATTGCAGAGCAGGTATTTGCCAATATTAACTATCAGCCTCGAGTGATTGAACTGGATCGGAGTCAGCCGGAGTTTGTGCAAACCTTTCCCGGCTATTTCAGCAAAAGGGTTAATGACTGGCGAATCAACAAAGGGCGTCAGCTTGCCGGCGAACACAAAGTATTGTTGCAGGACCTTGTAAAACAATACGGCATTCCGGCACAGTACCTACTGGCATTTTGGGGCCTGGAAACCAATTTTGGTGGCTACAAAGGTAAGATGCCGGTACTGGATTCATTGGCTACCCTGGCCTGCGATCCGCGTCGCAGCACGTTTTTCACCCGCGAATTATTAACGGCCGTTAAGTTACTGGAAGCACAGTCTCTGGAGCAGGAAAAAATGGTAGGTTCCTGGGCGGGAGCCATGGGGCATACCCAGTTTATGCCATCTGCCTATGCCAACTACGCCATAGACGGCGACGGCGACGGACAAATTAATCTTTGGGACAGCGAAGCGGACGCCTTAACATCAGCCGCCAACTTTTTGTCTCAGCTAGGCTGGCAGCCCGGTTTCCGCTGGGGTCGGGAAGTTACTCTGCCAGACGGATTTGATTACTCGCTGTTAGGTTACTCCAAGCGCCGAACCGTTTCCGAATGGAATAAACTCGGAATAACCCGGGCCAACGGTGATGCCCTGGGTAGCAGCGATATGAACGCTTATTTAGTTATGCCCGCCGGTCATGAGGGGCCAACCTTTCTCGCCTACCCTAATTTCAGAGTGATCATGCGCTGGAACAATTCAGAGTTTTATGCCATTGCAGTAGGTCGACTGGCAGACAGAATTGCCGGCGACGGTGAACTGGTTGCATCCCTGCCGCCTTTACCGAATTATCGTCGCGACGATATCAAAGCTATGCAGGAACAGCTCAATCAGAAAGGTATTGATGTGGGTGGTGCAGACGGTATTTTAGGCCCGGCGACCCGCGAGGGGATCCGCGAATTTCAACGCCGTAGTGACATGATTGCCGATGGTTTTCCTTCGCTGGCCGTCATGCAGGCACTGGGAATAGAAGTTACTCCCACCTCTTAATTGTATTGAATGAAAAGAGCCGGACAGCGCTTTCTAATCAAAGCATGTCCGGCTTTTTCGGTTTAGTACATGTGCTGACCGCCGTTAATAGACAGCGTTGAGCCTGTGATAAAGCTCGACTCATCTTTAATCAGGAACAACACACCATCAGCGATGTCTTCTGGCTTACCTAAACGGCCAACCGGGATTTTCGCAACAATTTTCTTCAGTACGTCTTCTGGTACTGCTCGTACCATATCAGTATCAATGTAGCCTGGAGCAATAGCATTTACGGTGATACCTTTAGCAGCACCTTCCTGAGCCAGCGCTTTAGTGAAACCGTGGATCCCGGATTTTGCCGCCGCGTAGTTCACCTGACCATACTGACCCGCCTGGCCATTGATTGAACCAATGTTTACGATACGGCCAAATGAACGCTCGCGCATCCCCTCGATAACCGCCCGGCATGTGTTAAAACACGAAGCCAGGTTAGTTTGGATAACCGCGTTCCACTGTTCAAACGTCATACGGTGCATGGTACCGTCGCGCGTGATACCGGCGTTATTGATCAGCACATCTACGGGGCCAAAATCCGACTCGATTTGTTCTATGGCAGCTTTGGTTTTTTCGAAATCTGACACGTCAAATTTCATCGCCGCGATACCTGTTCGCTCGGTAAATTCCTGTGCCGCCTGGTCGTTTCCGCCATAGTTAGCCACTACGGTATAACCCGCACTTTTCAGTGTCGTACAGATTGCTTCACCAATACCGCGTGTTCCACCTGTAACGAGTGCTACTCTGCTCATGCTATTTCCTTCTTGTTTGATATTGCTCAACGTACAACTGATTACTATATAATCATCTATAGCTTGAATATTCCACCGTGAAAATCAGACGTTGGTCTATAAACTATGCTCCAAGTCAATAGCCTATTCGGTCTATATGACATTTTAATAATAGTATTCAGTTACTTATTCTTCGTTGTTTTAACAGAAGGAATTGCAGTGGTCGGATCTTCAGGCCAGTAATGTTTGGGATAACGGCCTTTCATCTCTTTTCTCACTTCAGCATAACTACCCTGCCAGAAGCGCGGTAAATCATTGGTAGTCTGAATCGGTCGGCCAGCCGGTGATAACAACTCTACCGTAACCATCTGGCGACCCTGAGCAACGGTCACTGGTGCAGCACTGCCATAAATTTCCTGCATTTTGACTGACAACACTACCCGCGATTCGCTTTCATAACGCAAGCGTCGTGTTGTGCCGCTGGGCACTTTAAGGCTCGCGGGCAATTGTTGCTCAACGACCTGACGCTGAGGCCAGCTCAATGTTTGCAGTAGTACCTCCGCCCAGTGCGCTTTTTTAAGCTGGCTAAGTGACGCGCATCGCCCTAATACGGCATGCACCACCTCCTGCCCGAGTAACCAGCTTGTCGACACCTCCGGCCAGGGCGAATCGCCATCAAAACCGCTGGCCACAAGATTATGTGTTCGCGCCATATTAAGCCGGTTTAAAGTCTCTTCAAGCTCATTAAAGAATGGCCAGTCTTTAATGTCTTTTTCGCCTAACCAGTCTTGCCAGCATTGAATTCGCTGAGCTTCGCCCAGCTTAGCCAGCGGTTGGCGAGACAGCAGAATTTGCTTAAAGTAACGCCGCTCTTCGGCCTTCATTGTGTCGCTTTGAGCGTCGTAAAAGGCAACCTGCTGTAACGAGACAGAATCCGCAAAGCGCTCATGAATAAGCGGCTCTTCGATTGGCTGAGCTAAGCGGATCAGTAAATTAGCGCCTTTGCGTTGGCCTGCTAATACCGCCAGCCAGGGATATTCTGTTGCCGCCGGCTGAACCAGTTCTGCACCGGTCCCCATGGCCAGCTTAAATTCCTGTAAGTTGCGCGCCCGGGCAATCCAGCTAGGCCTCGCCAGACTTATTGCCAGGCCAAGGTATTGTTCCGGCACATTCAGCCTGGAGTCTATTTTGGCGTCGCTGCCTAGCAAACGAGCATACCTCGACGCCTGACGGCTTACCGATTGTCTGACCGGAGAAGGTATGGAGCGAAGAACATCACTCACCAGCCAGTATTCCGTTCGGGGAGCTTCTTCGGCCAGAGCAGTTACCACGCAACCGGCTGTCAGCAGTGTTTGCTCATCCGTTAATTCAGCTTCCTCTTTGAGCTGTAACAGCATACTGGCGAATTTCGCATCGACCGGTAGTTTAAGACTGTCCTTACCAAGTGGCGTAATCCGCCCGTTAGTATCCAGTAATCGGAGTTCCTGCAGCGTCTGCGTTGCGGCATTTAATTGCGCTTCACTCGGCTTGTCCAACAGCGGCAGGGCATCAAGAGAAGTGCCCCAATCGGCACTGTGTAGCACCAGAGACGTTATGTCTTCAGTGCGTATGGCGGGTAGAGCGAACTCTGCCAGTCGGCTATGAGCTTCTTTACTCCAAAGCCGGTAGCATGTGCCCTCCTGTACCCGGCCCGCACGACCTTTACGTTGCTCAGCTGATGCCTGTGAAATCATTTTTAATGACAGCTCGGTCATGCCGGTTGTCGGATGAAACTGAGCGACCTGCTCCCGGCCGCTATCAATAACCAGTCGAATACCTTCAATAGTTAAGCTGGTTTCTGCAATATTAGTAGCCAGTATGACTTTTCTTAAACCCTCTACATGAGGCCTAAGAGCTAATTGCTGTTGCTGAAGTGGCAAAGCACCATGAAGAGGTAGGACTGCCACTTCTTTGCTCTCTATACCAGACAAAGAACCCAGCACCTGATTAATGTGTTTTACGGTAGGTAAAAACACCAGTATGTCGCCACATTCTTTAGTGAGCACCTCGGTAATCAGGCCGCCAATACGCGGGCTTAATTGCGAAAGATGACACTCGCCCACATACACTTCTTCCACGTCGAAGCGGCGCCCCTGGCTGGATAATACAGCTGCTTCCGGTAACAGTTTACGCAGAGGAGTAACATCCAGCGTTGCCGACATCACTACCAGGCGCAGGTCATCACGCAGGGTTTGTCGTACCTCAGTGGCGAGCGCCAGACTGAAGTCGCTGTGCAGGCTGCGCTCATGAAATTCATCAAACAACACAATATCCACGCCGGCCAGTTCCGGATCCTGCTGCAACCTACGGGTGAGGATCCCTTCGGTAATAATTTCCAGACGGGTGGCCGCACTGGTTTTCTGCTCGCCGCGAATACGATAGCCAACTGTCTCGCCCACCTCCTCGCCTAACTGCCGTGCCAGGTAGCCCGCCAGTTGCTTCACTACCACACGGCGGGGTTGTAATAGCAAAATCCTGGCGGAGGTTGACCGCAACAAGGCCATGGGTACAGCGGTGGATTTACCGGCACCGGGCGGCGCGCTGAGCAACACATCAGTGGTATCCAGAGCGGTAAGTAAATCAGGTATTATGCTTTCTACAGGTAAACGTTTGGACATCAGATTAAGTTCGGCAACGTGCTAAAGAATAGTTGTTCTTTAACTATTTGTACTACACTAGAATAAAAAGAGGCAGTATAGCCATGGCCGGTTAAGACATAAACCTGTCTTGTTCTGCGCCGGATAAACTGCCAACATAGCTAGCCATTGAGCTTATCAGGCCCGGACGTAACATGCGTTATTTTATTGGATTGGATTTATCACCGGCAAACAAACTGGCCTTAGACAACTGGCGGGAGAAAAGCCTGCCGGAACTTCCACGAGTCAAAATGCCGCTGAATACCAAAGCGCCGGTACGCCAGCCGCGCCCTGTGCCGGCAGCTAACTTTCATATTACCCTGTGTTTTTTAGGGTCTGTCACTCCACGTCAATTAGAAGCGGTGACCGAGCGCCTCGCTGAGGTGACATCGCAACCCTTTGAGTTGTCGCTCGATACAACCGGCTTTTGGTCGGGGCCGAAGATTTTCTATGTGGGCCCCGAACAGGTTCCAGAACCGTTGTCAGAACTGGCCGCAAAAGCAACGGCCGCCGCCCGTCAGGCTGACATCGCCGTCGAGAAGCGTGACTACCAGCCTCATGTTACGATGATCCGCAACGTTAAAGCTGACTTTCCTCCTCCACTTTTCCCGCCGTCAGTTGTCTGCCAGTTTAGTCGGTTCCATTTATTTGAGTCTGTCTCTACCCAATCTGGTGTAACATACCCCATCCGCCAAAGCTGGCCGCTGCGTAACACCAACTCAGTGCGGGAAAAATTGCTGCGCGGGAATTTTTAACCTTTGCCTCTTTACAGCACTGTCGCGGCTCGGTAAAAAGACACATCACTTTAGAGAACACCAGTAACATGCACCAAACTTTCAGACTTATTATCGATTGCCCCGACCAGGTTGGCCTGGTTGCACGCGTATCCCAGTTTCTGGCTGACCATGATGCGTCAATCCTCGAAGCCAGCCATCATACCGACGTTCAGACTGGTCGGTTTTTTATGCGCCACGAAATCAGCACCGACTCATTAACGCTCTCTTATGATCGTTTTATTGAAGAATTTACCCCGCTGGCGAATGAGTTCCAGATGCAGTGGAAAGTAACTGATTCATCCAAGCGCCAGCGAGTAGCACTGCTCAGTAGTGTTGAATCCCATTGTCTGGTGGATATTTTGCATCGCTGGCATACCGGCGAATTACATTGCGATATTCCCTGCATTATTGGTAACCATCCGCAAATGAAGCAGTTTGCTGACTGGTACAAAGTGCCTTTTCACTGGGTAGACTTTAAGACCCTTGGGAAAGAAAACGCATTTAAACAAATTGAAGTACTTCTGGATGAATATGCCATCGACCTCACGGTACTAGCACGTTTTATGCAAATTCTGCCGGACAATCTGTGCTCAAAGCTAGCCGGCAGAGCGATTAACATTCATCACAGCTTTCTGCCCTCCTTTGCCGGAGCAAAGCCCTATCAGCAAGCCTATGATCGCGGCGTAAAGCTCATTGGTGCAACCTGCCACTATGTTACCCGTGACCTCGATGAAGGCCCGATTATTGAGCAAAGTGTTAAACGCATCAGCCACAGTGATACAGCTGCCGACATGGTACGTAAAGGTAAAGACTGTGAAGTTAATGCGCTGGCTACCGGTGTGCGTAACCACCTCGAAGACCGGGTCATCATTCACCACAACAAAACCGTGGTATTCGCTTAGTCCTTTTGTCGCTGGCAGCGTGCCATACAACGCCTGCCGGTTGCACGCCCGAGTGCCAAAGCACCAAAATATATAATTCTACAATAACAAAATGACAGGAACTCTATGCTTACAATAAAAAAGACGCTCACTGCCACAGCCATAGTGTTGGCACTGGCGGGCTGCTCTGAAGCACCATCGAGCAACGAAAATACCGCCTCCGGCGCTGCCGAAGCAGCAAACCAGACAGTTGAAAACACCTTGTTGCAACCTTTTAAAGGCCCCTATGGTGGCGTACCAGCATTTGAAGATATGCAACTGGCCGATCTGATGCCAGCCATGGAAGCCGCTATGGCTGAACACCTGGCCGAAATTGATGCTATCGCCAATAATTCCGAAGCGCCTGACTTTGCCAATACGATTGTGGCTTATGAAAAGGCTGGCGACACCATTGGCCGGGTCTATACCTATTATGGAATCTGGAGCTCTAATGTATCCAGCCCCGAGTTTCGTGAACTACAGCGGGAGTTATCACCTAAGCTGTCAGCCTACCGCTCCAAAATCAATCAGAACACTAAGCTTTTTGAGCGCATTAAGGCGGTTTATGAAAGTGACGAACTGAAGTCTCTTACTGACGAAGAGCAACGCATCACGTGGCTTATCTATAACAGTTTTGCCCGCAATGGAGCGACGCTGAAAGGCGAAGCCAAGGCTCGTTACGCCGAGATCAATAAAGAGCTGGCAAGCCTGCATACCCGTTTTCCCAATAACGTGCTGGCAGATGAAGAAAATTACGTCACCTATATTACGGCAGAGCAACTCGACGGTTTGCCGGAAAGCTTTGTTAAAGCCGCAGCAGCTGCTGCCGCAGAACGTGGTAAGGAAGGCATGTATGCCATTACCAATACGCGCTCATCAATGGATCCTTTCCTGACCTATTCAACACAACGGGATTTACGCGAAAAAGTATGGCGCACCTACTACGACCGTGGCGATAACGGTGACGAGTTTGATAACAACGACATCATCAAACAAATTCTTACCTTGCGCCATGAACGCGTTCAGTTGCTCGGTTACAATAACTATGCTCAGTGGCGCCTTGAAGACCGCATGGCGAAGAACCCTGAAAATGCCATGGCGCTGATGATGAAAGTCTGGCCAGCTGCATTGGCCCGGGTAAAGGAAGAAGTGGCCGACATGCAGGCCATCGCCGATGCCGAAGGTGCGGACATCGAAATTAAACCCTGGGATTATCGTTTTTACGCCGAAAAAGTTCGTCTCGCGAAATACGACCTCGATTCCAATGAGGTGAAACAATACCTGCAACTGGATAAACTGCGCGAAGCCATGTTTTATGTGGCCGGACGCCTGTTCAATTTTGACTTTAAACCGGTTCCGGCGGGCACGGTACCGGTATTCCATCCAGATGTAAAAGTATGGGAAGTAGCCGATAAGAATTCCGGTGAACTGGTTGGCCTGTGGTATCTGGATCCGTTCGCTCGTCAGGGTAAACGCTCCGGCGCCTGGGCAACCACGTACCGGCGACACACCACCTTTGATGGTGACAAGAACGTTCTGTCATCTAACAACTCCAACTTTGTGAAAGGACCGGAAGGAGAGCCAACGCTGATTTCCTGGGATGACGCTGAGACATACTTCCATGAGTTTGGCCACGCGCTGCACTTCCTGTCGGCAAACGTTAAATTCCCCACTTCACACTCTGGCGTCAGAGATTACACTGAGTTCCAGTCGCAGTTACTGGAGCGCTGGCTGACCACTGATGAAGTCATTGATGAGTACCTGGTACATTATGAAACCGGCGAACCCATACCTGACAGCCTGATTGCTAAAATCAAGAAGGCATCAACCTTTAATGAAGGGTTCAAAACCACTGAATATATGGCATCAGCCATCATGGATCTGCTCTATCACACCACAGATCCTGCCAATATCGAACCAGACAGTTTTGAGCGTGAACAACTCAAAGCACTGGGAATGCCTGAAGAAATCGTGATGCGTCACCGTACTCCTCACTTTGGCCATGTTTTCTCTGGTGAGGGCTATTCAGCGGGTTACTATGGCTATATGTGGGCAGAAGTATTAACCGCGGATGCAGCAGAAGCATTTGAAGAAGCGCCGGGCGGCTTTTACGATGAAGAAGTGTCAGCCAAGTTAGTGAAGTACTTGTTCTCGGTACGCAATGCTATGGATCCGGCCGAGGCCTATCGCATGTTCCGTGGTCGTGATGCTAACGTTGAAGCACTGATGCGTGACCGTGGCTTTCCGGTAACATCAGAGCAGGATAAATAACCTAAGCGGTTAATATAACAAAGGCCAGCCGCAAGGCTGGCCTTTTTGTTTCTGCTCCCGGTTACTCGGGCAGCTTCACCTTAATAAGCTTTGCAGCACTGAGTGGTGAGCTTTCCTGAGTCAGCCAGATTGTATTATTTTCGCGAACACAGAGGCCTTCTACCTGCCCATAGCCGTTAAGCTTATAGGTACTGATTAAGTCAAACTCCGCTGTCAGGGTGGCAATAAACGGCTTGAACATACCCAGTGCATTACTGGTATAGCCAACAATCACATAGCGGTTATTTTGTGTGTCAAAGTCAGCGCCAGTCACCACTCCTGGGATCCCTGATACCTCAGCTACCGGCGATAAAAGCGGGGTTGTCTGGCCTTTGTCGAGCAAATACACTTTTACCACACGCGTTAGCCAGCTCTTGGAAAACAGCACCAACTGGTCGCCCCGGGAGACCATGGCTTCTGCATCATAGTCGTGCGCGTAGTACTCGTTTTTGGCGATATCATAGTTTTCATAGTTGACCGGCAAAGGTGTAATATCGCCCGTGTCTGCCCTGCTGACCTTTAACACTGCCAGATCACTGCGTTTACCGGCATTGTTACCAAAATCACCAATGTAGAAAAACTCGCTGTCTGCCGTTACCGACTCCCAGTCTGTATTCTTGCGCGGCAATTTCTCACTTTTTACAATCGTGCCGGAAGTATCCAGAGTAAATAAATCGGGGCTGTTGCCCGAATCATTGATAGTGTAAATATAGTTGGCATCACAATATAAGCCCGAGGTTTCCACTAACTGTTCGTCTAAAACAATGTCTTCGAGCACTTCGATACCACTGTCGTTACCAGAATCCGTGCTGCTGCAAGCGGCAGGGAGCAATAACAGGCTGATTGCAAATGCCTTACCAGCACCTGCTATAAAAGAAGAATTTTTCATAACTCAATTAACGCGGTGAAACGTTCCATTTGTTGCCGCTAATAAGACTGGCGATTTGTACTCACCCGGCAAACAGCGATTTTGCCTGCCGGGTATATCAGCTTCCCTTATGAGGTTTAGCCGAACTTTCTGCGAGTCAGGAGCAGCAAACCCAGAGAAAGCAATGCAATGCCGGCTGGCGCCGGAACCGGTTCACTGTCTGTACAGGCAGTGTGATCCGGGTTTTGGTCACAAAAATCCACGGTTTCCTGTAATTTCACTTCGGCGAAATTAGTGACGAAATCATCGATTTCACTCTGAACGGTGGTATTCAACTCGTTTAAATCGAAGCTATTACCGCCATTATTCAGCGCTAAGTCAATCAACTCGCTGAAGTCACCGCCCAGTACCACATTAAATAACGCAGAGTTGTCTTTTAGCACGCCATCCAGTGAGTCGGCATCGAAATAGTTGTCGCTGTTGCTGGCTTCGTCGGCAAACAAAATCAGGTTTTTCACCGCATCGTCGCGGTAACTGAGCCCTGGCTGTTCTGAAGGCAGCGCTTCCAGCGCGTAAGCCGTGGCATCATAAGCGGGTTCATCGGCGCCTACAGGTGTGATCCCCGCCATGGCACTGGCAAAGCCTGCCGCATCAACGAAATCAGACAGGAGACGGATGCTGTCACCTGCAAAGCCGTAGCCTATTAGTGCAAACTGAGCGTCCAGCCCACCGTTTTGCAAAATACTGGCAAAGGTACCTATGCTGTCACGAAGGTTATTGTGGATAGTGCTCATTGAACCACTTTCATCCACCAGCATAACAATATCGGTTTTAATAAGGGCCGCATTAGCAGGGGACGTAACAGTGAATAAACCAAACCCGAGCATAACGGCGGCTATCAGGGCTGACCACGTTTTTCTGTTCTGTCTTTTCATTTTTTTACTACGGTAATGCGTTGTTATAAAAGAAAAAATGCAATAATCATTCCATTGAAAAAAGTGGCTCAAGATCATTGATTTATAAAAGTCGAAGTCAACATTGTCATCATATTTGTAAAAAACTTCGACATAATTATACCTGTATCATTTAGACCGTTTCCAGAGCGGAAAGTGAACACATGATACAATTCTGGTGTATAACATCTGGTAGGAATCTAATTGCTGTTGTTTAAGGTAACAGCCAAACAATAATAAGGACTCTTTGAGTGTCAGATCCAACTATTGCTCTGGTCGCCGTCGGCCTGCTTTCAATCAGTTGTCAGTATTTAGCTTACAAGATCCGTTTACCGGCCATTTTGCCTCTGTTAGTCGTGGGTATTCTGGTTGGTCCGGTTTTTAATGTATTAGATGCAGACGCCCTGTTTGGTGATTTACTCTTTCCGGTAGTATCGCTATCGGTCGCCATTATTCTGTTCGAAGGGGCGTTGACCCTTAAATACAGTGACATTGCCGGGCACGGTAACATGGTCAGAAACCTCTGTAGCATCGGGGTTCTGGTCACCTGGATCATCGCCGCCACTGTGGCCCACTATGCGCTGGACATTAGCTGGCAGCTATCGTTTTTATTCGGAGCCATCGTCACCGTAACCGGGCCCACCGTTATTGTGCCTATGCTTCGAACCGTACGCCCCCAGACAAACCTTGGCAATATACTTCGCTGGGAAGGGATCATTATTGATCCCATAGGTGCATTACTGGCGGTGTTAGTTTACGAATATATCATTTCGTCGCAGAGCGCCGTGTCTCACACCCTGGTCGCTTTTGGTAAAACGATCGGTATCGGGCTCGGCCTGGGTATGGCAGTGGGCTACTTCCTGGGGATCACTCTGCGCCACAATCTGGTTCCCCACTACTTACGCAATACAGCGGTCCTAACCATCATCCTGGCAGCCTTTGCCGGTTCCAATTATTTTGCTCACGAGTCCGGGCTACTAACTGTTACCGTGATAGGCGTCATGATGGCGAACATGCGGGATGTGGACGTTGAGGACATCCTTGAGTTCAAGGAAACACTCAGTGTATTGCTTATTTCCGGGCTGTTTATATTACTCGCTACCCGTCTCGATTTAGGCGCCGTGGCTGATGTAGGGTGGGCAGCAGCGGTCGTTTTATTCTCGATCATTTTCATTGCCCGTCCGCTGGCAGTGTTTGTCTCATCCATCGGTACCGGACTTAACCTGCGCGAACTGGCTTTGCTGAGCTGGCTGGCTCCACGAGGTATCGTTGCCGCGGCTGTGTCAGCTTTGTTTTCACTTAAACTGGAACAACTCGGCTATGCCCAGGTAGAAATCATCGTGCCACTGGTTTTCCTGGTGATCATTGCCACCGTGGTGTTACAGGGCCTTACGGCTAAGCCCGTAGCGGCACTGCTTAAGGTGCGCGCTCCGGTACCCAATGGCTTTCTGCTGTTTGGTGCCAGCGAATTCAGTCGCATGCTGGCCAAAGAGCTGATTAAACATAAGGTGCCGGTACGGGTAGCCGATACCAACTGGGATGCTATCCGCGCGGCCAGAATGCAGGATATCCCAGTGTATTTTGGTAATCCTACGTCTGAGCATGCCGCCATCCATCTGGATTTAAACACCATAGGTACGGTACTGCTGTTATCGCCCTATAAACAGCTAAATCCTATGATTGGTTATCATTTTGAGTACACGTTGGGTAAGGATAAGGTCTGGGGCCTGACCAACAATGAACTCGCAACCCGGCCTAGCCATCAGGTTTCCAGGGATTATGCTAAAAAACTGTCGTTATTTGCTGAAGGCATTACCTACGGGTACCTGGCCAGTGCGGTTAGTCGTGGTGCGCAAATAAAAACCACGGCGCTTACACCTGAGTTCACTTTTAAGGACTATATGGAAAAGTACGGTGATGCTGCTACCCCACTGATGTACATCAACGAAAATAACCGCATGCATGTTTTGCTTAGTTCAGATGAAACCATTCCGCGCGCTGGCAGTAAGCTGGTCAGTTTGGTGGAAGCTGAGGTGCTGGATTCAGAAAAAGTCGTGAAGCCGGCAAAAGACTAACAGAATAGCACCCTGTCTGTGGACAGGGTGCCTCTCCCTGGAAACAACGAGCAATTAGATGGTGCGTTAGGTGCAACCTTTTGAATTTTTGTTTTGCCTAATTACAGCGTCGCTTGGTTATAGCAATCAACAGGCCAACTTTAGTATAATTTATAAATAACTGAAATATTGGAACTTTATAAATATATCCAGCCAATTTCACCAAAAGTATGCCTTACAAAGCACCACAATAAAGCACAATATGCTTCATCGCACCAAATTGGTTAATCTGGTAGGCAAGAAGCTCCTTTTCGATGGTTAGCAAAGAAATAATAGGGCCGGTATACAATCTCGGGGGGCTGCCCGTTCGCCGATTTTTTGACAAAAATCATCATTAGTGGTGTTTCTTTGCACTTCCATCGAAGGGCTACTCTGTCATTTTTCTTTGAGCTTGAGGAATAGCGCTGGCATCAACCCTGTGACTGGGGCTCGCTCCCAGCCGGTGCATGCCGTCAGAGCCCCTGGCGACTAAGCAGTGCATACATGGCAAAGCTACCTAGCCAGTGCGTTCCTTCATAGTGGTTATCTACAATAGTCGGTAATGCCGCATTAACGTGCGCATCGCCAATAGCTTGCAGATGACCGTATTCCGCAGGAAACGCTTTGGCAACCCCATACAACGACCAGGCCCGGCTGAAATTGAGCCCGTCCAGATGAACCAGTTTTCCATCAGTGCGATCGCTCACACGGGCAGGCTCCAGAGTAAATGTCTGATTAATCAGTTCTGGTATAAAATCACCAGCCCAGCTTTTGAACTGCTCCCCGGGTAGTACCTTGCGCATTAGGTTTAACTCTTCAAAACAGGGCGACAGAAAATCGAATCCGTTAGGCTCCCAGGCAAGGGGACACTGCTTATCACTAAGGTACCAGTGCAAGGCACGCGCTCTGATGAGTTGTGCCAGCGCATCGTTATCTGTTGCCACGGCAAAGTCATACGCCATTGAAAGCCCGAATGCGGTGTTGGGGTGTTCACCGGTGCGAATAGGATAGATAAGTTTCGGTAAAAAGGTTTCATACTTACTAACCATCAGCTCAGTTAATGGCTTAAGGTTTTGCTCCAGCTTTCTGGCCAGCGGATCATGCCAGTTGTGCAGTTCGGCTGCCAGCGTTAGTAACCACGCCCAGCCGTAAGTGCGTTCGTAGTTTTTATTACCGGGCGTCGCAAAAAAAGCCACTTCTACTGCAATGTTCTCTGCCGTCAGATTGGTTTTCAGGATTGCTTTAATGGCTTCTCTTTCAGCAAGATCCGGAAAATTACGCAGCAGATTGACCATCATCCAATGACCATGCACGCTAGAGTGCCAGTCAAAACAACCATAAAAGGCCGGGTGCAGTGCTTTGGGTGATTTCAGATATTCGTCACCATCCAGCACCTGATTGAGTTTATTGGGATACTCCACCTGGGTACATTTGAGTGGTAGAGAAGCCAGACGATTAGCTTCTTCAAGAGTAAGTGCCGGAGTGCTTGCCTGACTATACGAAGACCAGATACTCAGCGCAATGGCGAGCAGAATCGTTAGCAGCCTGAAAATAACCATGATCTGATTTTCCTTTTTATTTGTGATGGTTATCAGGCATGGTCTGCAATTCATGCCGGTAAGTAAAGGAGTTTTGAAACCAGGCATACCATAAGCGGTTTATGGCGTTAAGAGAAAATGTAGTGACAAGATGTTTCAGAATAATGGGGCAGGCCGTCGCCTTGCCCCATATTCCTTTATTCAGTTAGCCATTATCCGAGGAGGGACCTGGCATGGTTCGGATGCCAGGATGGCCGACTGAATTAACTGCCCGATGCGGCATATATTGCGTGTTAAACCTGGTCACCGGTGACAGGCTGGGGAAGACACGCTTTCCTTGCATAATCAAAGCCCTGAGGAGAAATCACTACAGAACTTAGCCTATCAGTTGTTATATAACTCAACAACTTTCATTGTTTTATCCAGCGCACCACTATTTTGCTCCAGCACGGTGTAACCGGCAAGGCCTGCCAGCGCTGCGGCATCTGCATTTTTGCACCAGGAAAGGGTAAGTTCGGTCATGGCAGCGGCATCTTCAACAATAAACAGTGCACCGGACTCTGCTAATTTGGCGCAGATCACCGGGTTGTTGTAGGTATTTGGCCCCATCATAACCGGCAGTTTTCTGGCTGCTGGCTCAAGCGCATTATGACCGCCCCGGTCTGCAATGCTACCGCCGACAAAGGCAAAATCGGCCACGGCGTACACTGCATTAAGCTTACCCATTTCATTTACCAGTAACACGTCGCAATCATCGGATACACTGTTGGCTGACGCACTTTGGGTCATGGCTAAGCCGGATTTGTGGATCAGTCGGGCTACCGTTTCAAACCGCTCAGGATGGCGGGGGACCAGCACCAGCAGGAGTTGCGGGCAGTGCTTTTTGACTGCCTGGTAGGTTTGCAGCAATACCGTTTCCTCAGGATCATGGGTACTTCCTCCCACAAGAACTTTCCGGCTACTGTGCTCCAGTCCTAAAAAGCCGCTTACCGAGGCATCCAGGGCAGAGGCCTGGTCGAATTTAATATTATTGGTTAGCGTGAGCTTACTTTCCGGCATGCCTAAAAACCGATAATTCGCATAATCCCTGTCGCCCTGCGCGCATACATGCGCCAGCTTGTTAAGCATTGGCTCGAACAGGATGGGGAACTTCGCATAACGTCTTGCTGAACGGTCGGTCATTCTGGCATTGACCACCAGTACCGGAATGTCACGTTTCCAGCAGGCATGGATCAGGTTAGGCCAGAGCTCTACTTCAGTGATGAATACCACGCTGGGTTTAATCCGTCTCAACATGCCCGCCATGGCCATGTGTAAGTCATAGGGCAGGTAAAAGTGATGCACCTTATCACCAAAAATTGCGCGGACCCGGGCCGAACCGGTAGGCGTGGTAGTGGTAACAGTTATCTGTCGCTCTGGTTGCTCCTGCATAATGCGTTTAATCAGTACCGACGCCGCGACCACCTCACCCACTGACACACAATGAAACAGATAGCCATTCGCCTTTGGTGCATGAGCTACGTAGCCAAACCGCTCAAAGCGGCGGCGGTTATAGTCCTTCTGGCGGGTCATGCCGCGTTTGACGAGAGTGAAAAAAGCAAACGGAATGAGCAGTGCCAGAATAAAGGAATAAAACCAGCGAAAGGCGTCCTGATACCACTTAGGAGAATATGTTGCGCGTTGCTTGCTCATGTTGCCTTGTACACCGTTATGCTGGCCGTCATCAAAATGTCGTGAAGTTTTGTTTCACTGACACACAGGTTTTCACGTTTACTTTTTATTGCATGTCATCAAGTGCCACCAAACCCGCAGTACTCATCATCAGGTTAAGTGCGATGGGCGATATTGTAATGGCCTCAGGTCTGCCGTCCAGCTTAAAACAGCATTTTGACAACGATGTGACCATATCCTGGCTGGTTGAAAGCCCCTATGCCGCCCTTGTGGCAGGCCACCCGGACGTTGATAACGTTATTAACTGGCCCAAACAGGAATGGCAGGCACTGGCGAAATCACGGCGATATCTTGCCCTGTTCAAAGCACTACTACGGTTTCGTCGCACCTTAAGAGCTTTACAGTTCGATTTGGTTGTTGACGCTCAGGGATTACTTAAAAGTGCGCTTTTAGCCTGGTTTACCGGTGCGCGTAAACGGGTGGGGTTCAACAGTAAGGAACACAGCCAGTGGTTTTTGACTCAGTCTTTCGATAAGCCCCTGTCAGATGACATTAGCAGCGAGTACAAGTTTCTGGCCGGTAAGTTTAGTAACGCCCCCTATCAACTTACCCTCCAGCTGAGCGAGCAGGATCGGACAACTGCGCGTAACCTGCTCAATGAAGAAGGCTTTCACAGCAACTTTATCGTAATTGCCCCATTTACAACCCGCCCTCAAAAGCATTGGTTACTCCCCTACTGGCAGAAACTCATTGCTATGCTTGGGAAGGATGGATATCAGGTGATAATCCTTGGCGGGCCGGCAGACAAGAACAGCGCTGAGCATCTTGCCAACGGCAGTTCGCACTGCCTGAGCCTGGCTGGTTTATTGAGCCTGACCCAGAGTGCTGCCGTAATTGAGCAATGCGCGGCGCTCATCGGCGTTGATACCGGCCTGACACACATGGGCATGGTTTATCAACGGCCCACAGTAGCTATCTTTGGTTCAACCCGGCCGTATACCCAAACCCAGAACCCTCATGCCCGTATTTTATATGCAGACTTAAGTTGTGCCCCTTGTAAGCGTCGCCCTGTCTGTGACGGCCGCTTTGACTGTATGCAGGCAATAACCCCAGGGCAGGTGTTCAGCACGCTGCGAGGATTGCAATAACCATGCGTGTAATGCATCTGGAGCTTGGCAGGCACCTGTATGGCGGTGCCAAACAGGTGGAATACCTTATTAAAGCCATTGCTGTACAAAGCAACGCGATTGAACAACATCTGGTGTGTGCTGAAGGCAGTGACATTGCCGCTTTGCGTCTGAGTGACTGTGAAACACACGCCCTGCCCTATGCGGGTGATCCGGACATCAGTATTTTGTGGCGTCTGGCCGGGTTAGTCAGGGCATTACAACCTGACATTCTGCATGTACACAGTCGTCGTGGTGCCGATCTGTGGGGCGCAATAATCGCCAGATATACGGGTATACCAGCCATTTGTACGCGGCGGGTTGATAACCCGGAGTCTGCCATAAGCCGCCTGAAATATGCCGAGTATAAGGCCGTAATCAGTATCTCCGAAGGCGTACAGAATGTGGTTTCACAGCGTTGCCCCGCATCGGTATTTCAGCAGGTTATCCATTCATCGGTGGACTTGTCAGAATTTCAACATGCTGCAGACCCTGACTGGTTTCGCCGTGAGTTTGCCATACCAGAGGGTTTCCGCGTATTAGCAAACTTCGCCCAGCTTATCGAGCGCAAAGGGCAGCACGACATCATTGCGGCAATGAAGCAGATTGTTGCAAAGCAGCCGAATACCCTCTGCTTGCTGTTTGGCAAAGGCAGTCTGGCTGATGATTATCAGCTTCAGATAGACCAGGCGGGAATAAGCGATAATGTCCGCTTGTGTGGCTTTACCGAACAGGTGGCCAGAATACTGCCAAATATTGATTTGCTGGTACATCCGGCACATGCCGAAGGGCTCGGCGTTATTTTGTTGCAAGCTGGTGCCTGTAAAGTGCCGGTGATCGCCAGTCCGTCCGGGGGCATTCCGGAAATTATTAAACATGAGAAAACCGGCTGGCTGACACCGGCTGGCGATTCAGATAAGTTGGCCGCGGCAATCTGCTCTGCCCTGGACAATGACGACTTAAGGCACGCCTATGGTAACGCTCTATTACAGCGTGTAAGTACTCACTTTTCGACCGAAGCCATGGCAAAAGGCTATTTAAGTCTGTATCAACAAATTAAGGGATAGGCCGGCTGGAGCATAAACTCAAACCCTTTTATACTTGCCGGGTCCACTCAAATTAAAGGTTCCGTTGTAATGAAATCCTGCCGTTTACTGTTATCACCGCTGCTACTGACTCTGGTATTGCTTTTTGTTCCTCAGGTTTTTGCTGAAACACCGCCCTATGCTGCGGCAGAAAAGGAATTAATGGTGCCCGTTGAAGGCGGTAAGGTATATGTCAGGCTTAATGGCTTAGCTCATAAGGCAGCGATACCGGTTATCTTTATCCATGGCGGGCCGGGCGGTACACACAATGGCTTTGCAGGTATGACAGGCCTCGCCGATGACCGCATGGTAATCATGTACGACCAACTCGACAGCGGTAAGTCTGAGCAAACTAATAATCCGGACAACTGGCGTGTAGAAAGGTTTGTAGAATCTATCGAGACAATTCGCCAGCACCTCAATATCCCGCGCTGGCATGTGGTCGGTCACAGTTGGGGGTCGGCACTGGCGCTGGAATATACCGCGAATTACCCCAGCAATGTGGTATCCACGGTGCTTGGCGGCACGTTTATCTCTACCCCCCACTGGATCATGGATGCTAACTTACTGGTTAAGACTGCTCCCGAGGCAGTACAGCAAACACTCCGTGAGTGCGAGTCATCTGAGCCGCCGGGCGAAGACAAATGCAGTGCAGCTTATACCAAGCTTTATTCTACTTACTATACGCCCGGAACCGCTTCCAGTGCCAAACAGGAGTATTACCAGAACGTCGGCGGCAATGGATTTAATCCGATGATTTACAATGCCATGTGGGGGCCTAGTGAATTTTCTTCCACCGGAGTACTAAAGCATTATGACGCCACACACTTACTCGGCCGTATCAACCCGGCAAAAACCCTGTTTATGATTGGCCAGTACGACTCAGCCCGCATCGATACGGTTCAGGATTACCTCGCCTTAACCCCGGGAGCTGAGCTTGCAGTAGTGCCAGGCGGTGCGCACGGTTTTTACAGTGACCGACCGTTAATTACCCAGGCAATATTAACCAGCTGGCTTAAACGACACGATAAGCATTAGACCCAAATACCGTTTTCGCGTCTGACTCGTATTACAACACTCTTACGG
>NZ_CAJXQY010000007.1 GCF_913058315.1 uncultured Alteromonas sp.
ATTAAATGTATTGCTCATCTTTAGAGATGGCATCTAACAAGCAATTTAAGCGGACTCTGCCAAGAGCAGGCAGCGCCGCTTAATTGAGTGTTAGCAGTCAGGTCTTAGGATTTAGTTAAATGGAATTTTTTGAAGAAGTAATATATGAAATGTATGGTTTTACTTTACTGGAGTTTCTTTTTTACGCCTTAGATGCTTTCGTCATCTGTGCTTGTTTCATCGCTTTGTTAGTAAGCTCAATTAAATTAAATCGTCGTATTAATTCCAAAGAGTCTCGCGTGTTTGTCTATTCTTGCGTAGCTGTGCTGGTTCTGAGTGTCCTATCAGGCGTCGTATCAGAGTATAGCTATCAGCATAACGATACTGTGTCTTTAACAGAGTTGTTAGTGGTTTACTCCCCATCAGCAGCTGTCGTATTACTTACTATTAGTCTTCTTCGATTATTAAAAAGCTTAAGTGGCGGTTTAAGCAATGACTGCTAACAAAAAAAGATTATGTCGCCCGCAGGCGGGCTGGGACACAAACAGGCAGGCGGCTTCGCCATTATAGCCTGCCTGTTCGTGCCCCATATTTAAAAGTTAGGTACAAGGGACCGGTAAGCTCAAAAGCTCAACCTTTTTGTCATTATTGATAAGGATGTCTGATGAAAAAAATTACTATTTTTCTGTTGATGATTGCTTTTAATTCGCATGCTGTTGTTAAACGGCATGATATTAAGTCGGAACTATACGAACTAGAAAGTCCTCCAGAATACTATGTAGATATGCCTTTTGAAGGAACTGCTGTTTTAATAGATAAAAATTGGTTGCTAGCCCCAGCACATGTGATTTATACGTTTTATTACGATTACCTTGGAAAGCCTCTAGAAGTAGGTGGTATCGAAAATAGAATCGAAAAAATTGTGTTCCACCCTGAATATGTGCAAGACCAAACTGACTGGGGAGATAGTAATCCTCAACCGCTGATGGACTTTTTGAATAATCATAGCGATATAGCGTTAATAAAACTTACCAATTCTGTAACTCATATTAATCCAATTACAATTTTTTCTGGAAAAACTGAGCTAGGTCTTCAAGTCACTGTATACGGCAAGGGGGCCGTTGGTAATGGTTTAATTGGAGAAATAAGAGAAACAAAAAATGCAGGTTTTTTAGAAAGAGCTTATAACTGGTTTCGACAACCATTTACAGAGTTGGCACCGACCCAAAGATTCAGACAGCTTAATTATTATAATAATGTTATCACTGAAGTTGATGAACGCTGGATCAGGTTTAAATTTGATGCAGACGAAACTGCATTGCCATTAGAGGGTACTATAGGCGCAGGGGACAGCGGAGGTCCTGCCGTAATATTTGAAGATGATATACCTGTGTTAGTAGGTTTAGCTAGTTGGGTTGAAATAGACTCTCCGTTAAATCAATTTGTCTCCGGAAAATATAACTCAGTTGCAGTTTTTGTCAGAGTGTCATCTTTCGAAAATTGGATTGATAAAGTATTAAATGAAAATAGACGTTCAGATGAAAGGTTGTAATAGTGTGCACCTAACAAGCGCATAAACACTCGCTTCGCTCGCGTGGGACAAATATACGTAGGCTCCCTGCGCTTCGCTTGTTATTTTAGCCTACATATTTCTGCCCGTTATGCGGGTGTTAGGCAATTAGAGAATGAACATGTCAGATTTCTATAATCAATTATCACCGTTCTATCACTTAATCTATGAAAATTGGGAGTCAAGCGTCGAAACTCAAGGATCGCAACTCCGTGAGATCATTGATAAAAAGGTGATAGGTAGCAATCGAAAAATTCTAGATGTAGCTTGTGGTATTGGAACTCAAAGCATTGGTCTTTCTTTAGAGGGTTTTGATGTTACTGCCTCCGACTTATCTTCTGGTGCTATAGAACGAGCACGCTTTGAAGCTCAAAGTCGTGGGTGTGAAATAGATTTTTCGGTATGCGATATGCTTGATATTGAAGCTCACCATGTCGAAAACTATGATGCTGTTGTTTGTGCAGACAATTCTATTCCCCACCTTCTTAGTGATGAAGAAATCCTTTCTGCCTTAAAAGCTATGAAGTCTCGGCTTCGGCTTGGTGGCAGTTGTATTATCACTATGCGTGATTACGCTAAAGAGCCTAGGGGTAAGGGTATCCTAAAACCGTATGGAGTCCGTGAAATAGGCAATATTAGGTATCTTATATGGCAAGTTTGGGACTTCGATGGGGAACAATATACGGTTTCGATGTACTTCGTAGAAGATAACATGAAGAGTTTAAAGCCTAATTCTCAAGTTATGCGCTCACGCTACTATGCAATATCAACAAATAAAATGTTGGAGCTTATGAGGGAGGCGGGTTTCGAGCGTGTTGAGCGTTTAGACAATGTATTTTTTCAACCCGTTTTAGTCGGCTCAAAAAATGCCTAACAAAGCCATCAAGTGGGACGTCCAACACTCCGTTGCTTTTGTGTTGTCGCTGCGCTCCCTTATAACACAAAAGCAACTACGCGTTGGCCGCCCCTTATGGCGGCGTGATGTCCGCTTTAGCAAAATTTTTAGTTCTAGAGTGAGTTTGATGGCCTTTGTGGAAACGTCCGCTTTTGACCAGTAGCAGAAAAAGTGAGAGTAGGAGAAGGACTGACTGAATTTTTCTACTGAGCCAGGTTTGAACGTAATCAGATAAACAGTTGCTTATTTCGATCGCTATAAGACAACAAAAAACAAACCGCAGGGGATAATGGGGCGGAGATAGGGAAACTGACTTTTAGTGGTTACATAAACAAGCCTTACTCGATGTACCGGGTAAGGCTTGTTACTTAATCTATTTCAGTGGAGTGCGTTAACGCTCTTCGTCTTCGACAATACCTATGTTCTCGGCATGCAAGCCTTTGGGGCCTTGCTGAACCTCGTAGGTTACTTCCTGACCGGCTTTTAACGATCGATAGCCTTCCATTTGTATTGTTGAGTAGTGAGCAAAAATGTCTTCGCCACCTTCCTCGGGCACAATAAATCCAAACCCTTTCGCGTTGTTAAACCATTTAACTTTGCCAACCGCCATACATCGACTTCCTCTTAATCCTTGAACTCACGGGAAACTGCCCCCACAATACAATTAAGGCATGGGACAGCTAGTCTTGTGCGTCACTCACAAAACATATTAAAACTGTAGATATTTTGACCGCATTATGCAAGTGCATTTTATTTTTTTCCGAACAAATTAATGGTAAAAAAGATAATAAATTGCTTGCAGACGCACTATGATTAAATTATGAGTAAAGGTAACGCCATTAGTATCGATAAGGAACGGCTACTCGAGCAGGAGAGGAAGAAGACTGAACCGCCTCCGATGTATAAGGTCCTATTGAATAACGATGACTACACGCCAATGGATTTCGTAGTAGAAATTCTGATGCGTTTTTTCCGGATGGATGCTGAAAAAGCAAACCAACTGATGCTGACTGTTCATTATCGGGGCAAGGCTGTATGTGGCATTTATACTGCTGAGATAGCAGAAACGAAAGTCATGCAGGTCAATCAATATGCCCGCAAGCATCAACACCCGTTGATGTGTACGATGGAACAGGCGTGAGTTATAAACCTAACAGGGGCAATGTATATGCTGAATAAAGAATTAGAGCAGACGTTAAACGAGGCTTTTGTATTCGCGAGAGAGCATCGTCATGAATTTATGACGGTGGAACACTTGCTGTTGGCCTTGTTAGATAATCCGGCTGCTCAGGAAGCCCTCAAGGCCTGTGGCGCGGATATAGATAATATCCGTGGCGAACTGGTCGAGTTTGTGAAGGACACCACACCGTTAATCCTGGACGACCAGGCGAGCGATCGCGAAACCCAGCCTACGTTAGGATTTCAACGCGTATTGCAACGCGCCGTCTTCCACGTACAGTCGTCAGGTAAAGAAGAAGTCACCGGTGCTAATGTGCTGGTTGCCATTTTCAGCGAACAGGAAAGTCAGGCCGTTTATATCCTCAAAAAGTCGGATGTGACCCGCCTCGACGTGGTTAACTTTATTAGCCATGGCGTGAGTAAGGCCGAAGACGAAGCGCCTGAATCCAATGAAGCCAGTGAAGAAACAGCCGAAGGCGATGAATCCGGCTCGGCACTGGCTAAATATGCTACCAATCTTAACCGTCAGGCGCAGGAAGGTAAAATCGACCCGTTAATCGGCCGTGATACCGAACTGGAGCGGACCATACAGATTTTATGTCGACGCCGCAAAAATAACCCGCTATTGGTGGGTGAAGCCGGCGTAGGTAAAACGGCGATTGCCGAAGGCCTGGCGTATCGTATCGTTGAAAATCAAGTACCTGAAGTCATTGAAGAGTGTACCGTTTACTCTCTGGACTTGGGTGGCTTACTGGCCGGTACCAAATACCGTGGAGACTTTGAAAAACGTCTGAAAGGCATTTTAAAAGAGCTCTCCCGGGATAAAAACGCGATCCTGTTTATTGATGAGATCCACACCATTATTGGAGCCGGTGCGGCATCAGGTGGTGTGATGGATGCCTCTAACCTGCTCAAACCAAAACTGAGCTCAGGCGAGTTACGTTGTATCGGTTCAACCACTTATCAGGAATATCAGGGCATATTCGAAAAAGATCGGGCGCTGGCACGTCGCTTCCAGAAAGTTGATGTGGCCGAGCCAAGTGTGACCGATACCACGAAGATCCTTCAGGGGCTGAAGTCGCGCTATGAAGAGCATCACAGCGTACGCTTCACGCAAAAGGCCCTGCAGGCAGCGGCAGAGTTGTCGGCAAAATACATTAATGAGCGTCACTTACCCGACAAAGCTATCGACGTTATGGACGAAGCCGGTGCCAGCCAGCGCCTGTTACCCCAGTCTAAGCGTAAGAAAGTGATCAACGTTGGTGAGATTGAGCAGATCATCGCCAAGATGGCGCGTATTCCGGAAAAATCGGTGTCTGCGTCAGACAAAGAAGTGCTTAAGAACCTGGGCCGCAACCTGAAAATGGTAGTGTTCGGTCAGGACAAAGCCATTGAGTCGCTGTCTGATGCGATTCACCTGTCCCGCGCGGGTCTTGGTACCGAAGAGAAACCTATTGGGTCATTCCTGTTCGCCGGTCCTACTGGCGTGGGTAAAACCGAGGTCACACAGCAGTTAGCCAAAATTATGGGCGTTGAACTGGTGCGTTTTGATATGTCTGAGTACATGGAGCGTCACGCAGTAAGCCGCCTGATAGGGGCGCCTCCTGGCTATGTGGGGTTCGACCAGGGTGGGCTGTTGACTGATGCGGTAATCAAACACCCGTATTCAGTGGTCCTGCTGGATGAAATCGAGAAAGCGCACAGCGATATTTATAATATTCTGCTGCAGGTCATGGACCACGGTACGCTAACCGATAACAACGGGCGTAAAGTGGACTTCAGAAACGTGGTGCTGGTGATGACAACCAACGCTGGTGTACAGGAAACCATCCGTACGTCGATTGGCTTCAAACAGCAGGATCACAGTCACGATGCCATGAGCGAAATTAATAAGATCTTTTCACCGGAATTCAGAAACCGTCTCGATTCGATTATCTGGTTTAATCATCTGGATACGGATGTCATTCTGCAGGTGGTCGATAAGTTTATTATTGAGCTTCAGGCGCAATTAGATACTAAAGGCGTGTCCCTTGAAGTATCACCTGCGGCAAGGGCGCACCTGGCCGAAAAAGGCTACGACAAGTCCATGGGCGCGCGTCCTATGTCACGGCTTATTCAGGAGTCACTCAAGAAAGAACTGGCTAACGAGTTGTTGTTTGGTAAGTTAAGCAACGGTGGTGATGTCAGAGTCGATTTGGAAGATGATAAACTGGTGTTTGTTTATAATTCTGAAGACCAGCCTGAATCGGCGACTGAGTCCAGTGACTAAATCTTGAATTATCAGCCTCTAACAAAAAACCCGAACACTTGGTTCGGGTTTTTTTATGCTTATCACATTATCGCGTAAGCTGGCGTATGCCGGAATGAATTAACGAGCACGATAGACAATACGACCTTTAGTCAGGTCATAGGGTGTCATTTCCACAGTTACTTTGTCGCCGGTCAGAATGCGGATATAGTTTTTACGCATTTTCCCAGAGATATGCGCAGTCACTACGTGACCGTTTTCTAATTCAACACGGAACATGGTATTCGGCAGGGTATCCAGTACCGTACCTTCCATTTCAATACAATCTTCTTTCGCCATCTAAAGCAATAACCTCAATTAATCACAAATTTTTCGCCGCGCAGACATTAACCAATTCATAGATATAAGTAAAGGATTAAATAAGCTTATTAGCTAATTGCTGTGGCTAGCGGAGAAAATCGATCAGCAAATCGTTCTGACGGTCAGCGATCTCTGTCACCTGTTGTGCATTTTCAAAGCGCTGCCACTGATGATTGATATACCGTTCGTGGGGTAAAAAGCGGTTTTTGTAGTTCATTTTATTGCAATCATCAATCTGATAGCCCAAATACAGATAGTGCCTGTTTTGCGCCTGCGTATGATAAATTTGCTGCAGGATCATCCAGGTACCCAAAGAACGATGGTGGTAATCCGGGTCGTAGAACGTGTACATGGCTGAAAAGCCGTCAATATTGTCGTTGCTATCGATAATATCGGTTACCGCTACCGCAATCAGCTTGTCACCATCGTAGGCCTCTACGAATAGCGGCGAGTTCCATTCACAGGTCAGAAAGCTTTCAAATTGCGCTGGATTTGGCGGGTACATGGTACCGTCTGCGTGACGCTCGGTGATGTAGCGTTCGTACAGCGGGTAATACGCCGCGTTGGTGTGAGAGGCGGTGCGGGTGGTTAATGATTTATTTTTATTGAGTAATCGTCGCTGACTACGTGACGGCGTAAACTCGGCCACCGGCAGGCGGATAGA
This sequence comes from uncultured Alteromonas sp., assembly GCF_913058315.1. Taxonomy (GTDB): domain Bacteria; phylum Pseudomonadota; class Gammaproteobacteria; order Enterobacterales; family Alteromonadaceae; genus Alteromonas. The sequence continues at coordinate 6,896 of NZ_CAJXQY010000007.1, forward strand.
GTGACAGGCTGTACACTGCTGGCAATAGGGGCGGTACACCTGGTCGCCGCTGCGTCTGAATCCGGCTTGTATAAGCTGCGGATAGTGCACTGCACAATCAGTATGGCTGCCCACATACACCAGCAACTGCTCTTCTTGATCAGGCAGGTAACTGCAGTCGAATGTTTGGGTAATGCCAAATTTCATGGGGTTATTCACTTAAGTCTTGAGCGCACCAGGTACGTTGATAATCTGAACAAATATAACCGTCCTGATCAAGTGTTTGGTTATTGCGCGACAATCGCGAGATAAAGGCTTCCCGTTCAATACTGATAGCCCCCAGGCTCATCAGGTGCTCGGTAGGCATCTGACAGTCAATAAAATCGCCGCCATGACACTGCATGTGCTTCACCAGAAACGCCAGAGCGAGTTTTGAGGTATTGGGCAGGCGGTGAAACATTGACTCGCCGCAAAATACTCTGCCAACGGCCACGCCGTATAGACCACCTACCAGTTCATCATCTTTCCAGACTTCAACAGAATGGGCCAGGCCCAGTTCGTGCAACGATTGATAAGCGGCGATCATCTCCGCAGTGATCCAGGTGGATGTCTGGCCATACTGAATGCGTGGGATATGGGCGCATTGGTCTATGACGGCGGCAAAGTCTTTATTCAGGGTCACCCGGTAGGTTTGTTTGCGCATCAGTTTACGCAGGCTTGAGCTGGCGCGAAACGTGTCGAGCGGGATAATCGCGCGCGGAGAAGGGCTCCACCACAACAATGGTTCGCCTTCACTGAACCAGGGGAATATTCCCTGACTGTAAGCGGTCAATAATCTGCCTGGCGATAAGTCGGCGCCGTAAGCGAGTAAGCCATTGGGCTCATCCAGTGCATGTTCGACCGGAGGAAAAGGGCTGTCAGGGTCTAAATAGGGCAGGGTAATCATGCTGTGAGCATGCCTGACGGCGGCTATCCAGCCACCGCCAGTCGTCAGGATTACTCCTGAGCGTCCAGGAAACGCTCCGCATCCAGTGCTGCCATACAACCGGTGCCGGCTGATGTGATAGCCTGGCGGTAGATATGATCAGACACATCACCCGCAGCAAATACACCGGGTACGCTGGTTTGTGTAGCCATCCCGTTAGTACCGCTGTTTACTGTGATGTAACCGTCTTTCATATCCAGCTCACCGTCGAAAATGTCGGTGTTAGGCTTGTGGCCAATGGCAACAAACAGGCCCATTACGTCGAGGTCTTCAGTCGCATCAGAGTCGGTTGCTTTGATGCGCACGCCGGTGACGCCCATCTCGTCGCCAAGGACTTCGTCGAGGGTACGGTTAAGGTGTAGTACTACGTTGCCATTTTCCGCTTTATCCAACAGACGGTCAGCCAGAATTTTTTCACTGCGGAAGCTGTCGCGGCGGTGAATCACATGCACTTCTGAAGCGATGTTAGACAGGTACAGGGCTTCTTCAACCGCGGTGTTACCGCCGCCAATAACCGCTACTTTTTGATTGCGATAGAAAAATCCGTCACAGGTTGCACAAGCAGAAACGCCTTTACCCATAAATGCCTGTTCAGAAGGCATGCCAAGGTATTTAGCCGATGCTCCAGTGGCAATAATCAGGGCATCGCAAGTGTAGGTGCCGCTATCACCGTACAGCGTAAACGGACGCTTGCTTAAATCAGTCTTGTTGATATGGTCAAAAATGATATCGGTATTGAACTTCTCGGCATGTTGTTGCATACGAACCATTAAATCAGGGCCGGTAAGACCTTCCGGATCGCCAGGCCAGTTCTCTACTTCGGTGGTAGTGGTTAGCTGTCCACCCTGTTGCATACCTGTAATCAGTGTCGGGGACAGGTTTGCACGGGCTGCATAAACAGCGGCGGTGTAACCAGCCGGGCCAGAACCAAGAATGAGTAGACGAACGTGTCTGCTTTCTGCCATGTTTTTCTCCAGTTAACGCCTGACGCAGCAGTACGCGACAAGCACATCGTATTGGTTAATGCGTTGGGTGAAAGAGTCTTTGTAATATCAGTGCACCGAATTAAACTGGCACTTATACGCAGTTGCGTATGCTACAGATTACCTGTCACCCTGCAATCATAAGTTATTATGAGTCATTGTGCGGTCGAATCGAATACTTTCAATACCCGGGTGTGATATTATCTTAAAAGCAGTGCGGAAATTCACGGTTAAATAAACCATTTTCGACATTCCGGACTATTATTAGTAAACAGGCACCAGGTCTTGCTACGGTAAAGCCACCAAAATCCGCGGTTTCCACTTACGAGGTTCACTATGGCCCAGTCAGTTACCAACATGCTTAAAGATGGTCAGGAATACATGAAAACCTGGCCCTTACGTCGCGAGCTGTACACCTTGTTCCCGGATTGCAGGGTAGTGGCCGCTACCCGGTTTGCAGTGCGCTTTATGCCGCCAGTGGCCGTTTTAGCCTGCGCCACCTTGCTTAATACCCTCGGAACCGACTATTTGCCTCAGGCACTTGCTGTGGGCGCATTCTTTCTGAGTATGCCTATGCAGGGGTTACTGTGGTTAGGCAAACGCTCTAACGAGAAACTGCCACCGCAATTGAGCCATTGGTATCAGGAAGTGTTAACCAAAATGCGTGATCAGGGGTGTTCAGTACAAAAACCAAAGCATGAGCCCCGTTACCGCGAGCTAGCGCGTTTACTGAAAACCGCATTCGAAGATTTAGACAAAGCCTTTACCCGCCAGTGGTTTTAAGCTGCCGGTTTAATTCCAATCTGCATAGAACCTGCCTGCACTGGCGGCACTGATACTGCCGCTGGCCGCGTACCACGGCGTTATGCCGGCGGATACTCAACTCAACGTCTCCACAGCCACAGCGATAGCGTACGCTGGGAATATTCAGCGGTGATAAATCAAATTCATGGCGGGTTTCGGGAGCGCAGTTAAACACCTCCTGCATCATGGCCTGCCATTCCTTACCGTGGGGTTTTACCCGCCCGTACAACTGATAAACCAACAGGTGGCTGACCTCATGGGGCAGCACGTCGGAAGAGTAAGCTTGCTGATTGTGAGCAAACAATACCGGATGAAGATTTATCCGGTTTTGCTGCAAAAACGCGGTGCCTGCATGGCGGCCACTGCGTCTGAAGGTCAGAGTGGGGCGTACGAACGTTCGCCTGAAATAGCTATCCGCCTCGAGGTATAACGCCTCGAGACGGTCATTGAGTAACTGCTTATCGCTGGCGGATATCAATGGTTATCCATCACCCGGCAGCGCACACAGAGGGTGTAAATGTTCTGTGGATCGTTGAGCGATGAAATCAGATCAACCTGGGCCATCGTTTCGCGGACCAACCCGGTTAAAACATTATTGCTGTCAATCAGATTGAGCTTGAGGCCATAAATCACAGCCTGACCAAAAAACTCCTTCCAGAACAGTTCTTTTTCAGACAGCTTACGGGTAACGTAAACGGTATCGTAATCGTTTACACCGGCCAGTTCCGCCGCCGCTGTAACGGCATTTTCCAGCGTACCCAGTTCATCCACCAGGCCGATATCCAGTGCATCGGTACCAATCCACACCCGGCCCTGGGCGATTTCATCTACCGCACTGACATCCATACCGCGCTCGCTGGCAACCAGCGTTAAAAATTCACTGTACTTACTTTCGATGCTGCGCTGAATAATCTGCTTATACATCGGATCAATACCGCGCAGGGTTGAAAATCCGGCCATTTCAGTGGTTGCTACGCCGTCGGTATCCACACCAATATAGTCGGCCACATCTTCAAAGGTTGCTAAGGCCGCGAACACACCAATGGAACCCGTAATGGTACTTGGGCTGGCGAAAATCTTGTCGGCAGAGGCAGAAATCCAATACCCACCGGAAGCCGCATAAGTATTCATAGAGGCGACGACAGGCTTACCGGCACTGCGCAGGTTGAGCACTTCCTGACGAATAATTTCCGAAGCTGATGCGCTGCCGCCGGGGGAGTCTACCTGTAAGACTACCGCTTTAACCTGATCATCAAGACGGGCCTGACGAAGCAATTCAGCGGTGCTGTTACCACCAATATTACCGGCTCGTTGTTCACCGTCCATGATGGTACCTTTAGCCACCACTACTGCAATTTTATCGCCCTGGCGCATTGCCATCGGCATTGGCGGATTGATAACCCGGTTGTAATTACGGTAGGAGGTGAGTTTGAAACCAGCCCGGTTATCATCCTTACCCACCAGTGCAATGATTTCCTGGCGAATTTCTTCGCGGGTTTTCACTTCGTCTACCCAGCCTTTCTGAATAGCGTATTGCGCCGAGTTGCCACCGGCCTGCTCAAAGTTATCCAGCATCTCCTGCAGCGTTTCATCAAAGTTGTTGATGTCTACGCCGCGGGCCGCTGCCACATCCGCTTTGTATTGTTGCCAATACTGATTAAGCCAACGCTCGTTCATTTCCTTGGCCGCGTCAGACATGTCTTCGCGAATATAGGGTTCAACGGCTGACTTAAAGGTGCCCACCCGGAATATGTGCATATTGACTTTAAGCTTTTCCAGCGCGCGTTTGAGATACATGCCGTAGTTGGCATAGCCGTCTATAGACACGCCGCCAATAGGGTTGAGATACACTTTGTCTGCATGGGCTGCCAGATAATACTGCGCCTGGGTGTAATAGTCGCCTACTGCAATCACGGGCTTTTCAGACGTTTTAAAGTCGTCGATGGCCCTGGCTACGGTACGCAATTTATCCAGACCGCCGCCTTGAAACCCTTGCAGGTTCAGCACCACGGCCTTAATACGATTGTCCGCTTTGGCGTTTTCTAACACTTTAACCACATCGCGAACCAGTACTTCCGGGTTATCAGGCTCTTCATCAAAGGCTTCCTGAAGAAACTCCGAGACCGGGTCGACGGCCGTTTTCTGAATTACCAAAGCGCCATTCAGGGTAAGCATCAGGGCACTGCCGGGCGTTACCTGAGGAACACTTTCTTCGCGACTGGCAACGGCGATAATACCGATAATAATGACCAGAAACACAACATTGAAAAATAATTTTCGACAAAAATTCAGGGCGGTCCATAACCCCACAAACAGAGCTTTGGTCCAGCTTTTACTTTTTTCGGCCATATTGACTACTTACCTAATTTACACAACAGTCTAATGTTATCGATTCAAAAAATTATCGCGAGTTAATTTTGTAATGAAATGTTATTGCCGTTATCTCTGACGCTTTTTGCCGGCATTCTCTTTTGTAGATGGTGAAGTACTGCCATCCAACCAGTGTTGTAGTAATTTCGCGATGGCTTTGTGCTGTTCATCAGACAGAGTCATCAGCAAGCGCCCCTGACGTTGCCTGTAATTTACCTTACGCTGGCCTTGTTGCATTAACTGAGAAAAACGGCTCATTGATTGAAAGAAATAACCTTAACTCACGGTCTTTATCGTAATTCGCATTATTGAGGTAAACCGTAGTGAGCGCAATTATCCGTAAGTTAAATACTAAATTAAATGGGATGGCGGCATCCCTGAGCGGTATTCCCTTGCTACTGACAAGGTTATACCTGGCTCCGGTGATGGCGCAGGCGGGCTGGCAGAAACTGGTTAATTTTGAGAGCACGGTAGACTGGTTTGGTAATCCGGATTACGGGTTGGGCTTACCGCTGCCATTCCTGATGGCCGGACTGGCTGCACTAAGTGAGTTTATTGGAGCTGTGTTTCTGGTGTTTGGCTTTGCCACCCGGTTAACCGCCATTCCGTTAATGATTACCATGATGGTGGCCATGATTACCGTACACTGGCAGCACGGATGGCCTGCCATCGCCGATGCCGGCAGCTGGCTGGCCGATGGTACGCTGTTAACGAATGAGTCGGTGATGGCGGCCCCTGAGAAGCTCTCTGCAGCTAAGGCTATTCTCAACGAGCACGGTTATATCGACTGGCTGACGTCCAGTGGTAACTTTGTGATCCTGAATAACGGGATAGAGTTCGCCGCTACGTATTTCATTATGCTCATGGTGCTGTTTTGCTTTGGTGGCGGACGTTATGTGAGTGTTGATTATTATCTGGCGCGGCATTTTAAGCGCTAATAAATTATGTTGCAGGGATTGCACTAAAACGACTTGTCAGTATGCTGGTCTTTTTGTGAAATAGCCCGTATCAGCACGGGTATACTCATTATTTTGCCAGAAGGAGAGCACTATGGATGCACTGGATCTTGTTATCAATCGTCGCTCACAGCCCCGATTAACCTCGCCGGCACCGGCCGGTGAGGCGTTGGATAATATTAAACGCGCAGCTTTGCGAGCGCCGGATCACGCGGCCCTTAAGCCATGGCGATTTATTGTGTGTGAGGGCAAAGGGCTCAACAAGCTCGGTGCGTTGTTTGAGCAGTCCGCTATTGATAATGATAAAACGGAGCGTGAAATTCAGCGCGCGCCGCAGTTACCCACCCGTGCGCCCATGATTATTGTGATCACAACGGCCTATCAGGAGCACGAAAAAGTGCCTCAGGTAGAACAGTTCGCCTCGGCCAGCTGTGCGGCGATGGCCATGCAAATGGCGGCTGTTGCCCAGGGCTTTCAGGGCATGTGGCGCACCGGCGAATATGCCCATTGCAATATTGTAAAAGAAGGGCTGGGTGTGTCTGCCGATAACGAAATTGTTGGCTTCTTATATCTGGGTACGCCAGCACAGGACGCCGGACCTAAGCCAGCATTAGAACCGCAAGACTACTTTACGGTATTTGCATAACGGCCACTCTGGCCCAGACATTTACACAGAAAAAGCGCCGCCGACAGGCGGCGCATTGCAAAGGGAAAAGCCTAGCTATTATCCTGGTCGTTAACGATGTTCATCACACGTTGGCGCAGCGCTTCATCCTGACGCACCAGCTGAGCGATTGTGGTATAGGTTTTTACCTCAAGACCCGCTTGTTCTATTTCATCCACCATCGCCTCACGTGCGTTGGTTTGCAGTTGTTGCTGTTTTTCGGTGGATTGCGCTTGCTGTAATTTAACCTCAAACGCTTTCGCGACATCTTGTACTGCATACATCGCCACGGTAAATTTTTCTAACGTTGAGTCATCAAACTGTTGTTGTTCAACAGAAGTCTGAATTTGAGTTATTGCTTTTTCGTTGTCCTGCACTTTCTGGGCTGCGTAAACCGAAGAAACTGCGCCGGTGGTAAGAGAAAGCGTTAAGGCAATGAGTTTTGCAAGTCGTGTCATAATACACTCCAATTTGATGAATGACCCCATTACGGGGAATGTCATAATGTATAAAGCGAGTGCTATGCCAGGTTGTAATTCATCAATCTAAACAATGGCTTATTCTGTTTTTGGCGTAATTTTCCAAGCGCAGGCTGGTTATGCTTTCTAAATGTGTCGCAATTTTTCACGGTAACAGCATGCATGGCAGGCAAAATTACATGGGCATTGGCTTTAATTTTATGACAGCGCCAGTGGCGGGTGACTTTTGTTGATAATTACAAGCGCTAACAAGTCGCTTAAGCTGTAACTGGCAAGAATATGTTGGGAAGTAATGGTTGTCGGGTGCTCTGGTGATTGATGAAAATGTTACGGGGCAGGGGATTAGATGGTTACGGAGTAGAGTTAATAGCGACGCCTGAAAACGCCATTGGCGTTTCCGGCATCAGCATATTGCTCGTCTTACTCGTCTTACTCAACTACGATAATTTTTATCGCGTCAGTGGCGCCGATGGTTTCCATGCGGTCACCATGGGTCAGGATCACGATATCACCGTTCTCCACCAGGTTTTTCTCTTTCAGCAGAGCGACGACATCTTTACGCAGCTCACCTGGTGCGCTGTCGCGAGAGTCAAAGAAAACCGGTTTTACGCCACGGTATAACGCCATCAGGTTAAGCGTTTCTTCGTGACGTGACATAGCAACAATAGGCAGGGTAGTGGTGATACGCGACATCAGACGCGGCGTGCTGCCACTTTCTGTTAAGCCCACAATCGCCTTTACACCCGGTAAGTGGTTAGCGGCATAAACGGCTGATAAAGCAATAGTCTCGTGCACTGAACCAAAGAGTTCGTCCATACGATGTTTAGAGATTTTAACGCTCGGGTGGGTTTCTGCACCTTCACAAACCCGCGCCATTGCTTTAACGGTTTCTACCGGAAAGCTGCCCGCGGCGGTTTCTGCTGACAGCATCACGGCATCGGTACCATCGAGTACGGCGTTCGCTACGTCCATCACTTCTGCACGAGTAGGCATCGGGCTTTCAATCATCGACTCCATCATCTGAGTGGCAGTAATGACTACTTTATTTAACTGACGTGAGCGGGCGATCAGCTTTTTCTGTACACCAACCAGCTCGGCATCACCAATTTCAACACCCAAATCACCACGGGCAACCATTACTGCGTCAGAGGCACTGATAATGTCATCGATGGCTTCATCGGTGGCCACTGCCTCAGCACGTTCTACCTTGGCGCAAATTTTGGCTTTACAACCAGCGGCTTCAGCCAGTTCGCGGGCATAATTCAGATCTGCACCGCTGCGTGGGAAAGAAACAGCCAGATAATCTACGCCGATTTCAGCGGCAGTCAGAATGTCTCGCTTGTCTTTTTCAGTCAGTGCTTCTGCTGACAAACCACCACCGAGACGATTAATCCCTTTGTTGTTAGACAGTTTACCGCCAACCGTTACCTTAGTGAGTACCTTACGGCCCTCAACGCCGGTCACCTGAAGCTGAATGCGACCGTCATCCAGTAACAGGATATCGCCCGGGCTGACGTCGTCAGGCAGTGCCTTATAATCAATACCAACCTGTTGTTCATTGCCGGCGTCACGATCCAGTTCTGCATCCAGTACAAACGGGTCGCCTTCAGTTAGGAACACTTTATCGTTGGCAAAACGTGAAACCCGGATCTTCGGTCCTTGCAAGTCGCCTAAAATAGCAACGTATTTACCCAGTTTAGTGGCGGCAGCGCGGACACGCTTGGCGCGCTCAATGTGATCTTCGGCCTGGCCATGGGAAAAATTCATGCGTACTACGTTTGCTCCGGCGGCAATAATCGCTTCAATTTTTTCTTGCGTGTCTGTAGCAGGACCTAGTGTAGCCAGGATTTTCGTTCTTCTAGTCATGTCTGTTATCGCTTGTTAATAGTTTATGTGGGACAACCAGTGATTAAGTATAGCTGAAAATCTATTTCGTAATTTAATTACAAAATAGTAGACGAATTTGACCAAATTGTGAATGGTTGATTAAAGATTCTTTATAATGGTCTGAACAGCTGTGGCAATAAAAAGTAACACAAATGAACCGCCAGGCCCTGATGCAGCGCATTGGTGCGGGGAATGGAAGGGAATGATTGAAAAATAAAAAATTTATCGGGAATTGATAAGAAGCGGGCAGGTGAGCCTGCCCACTGTTACCGATCAGGCATCGTTGCCGCGCTTTTCAAACCGCGAACCACGCAAAGTATCTTTCACGCGCTTGAGGTTTTCACGAAATTTATTGCCGCGACGCAAGGTAAAACCGGTAGCGAGCACGTCGATAAGGGTTAGCTGAGCAATACGCGACGCCATGGGCATATACATGTCAGTGTCTTCAGGCACTTCCAGCGACAATACATAGGTACACTCATTAGCCAGTGGACTGTCGGCCGACGTAATGCCGACAACTGTGGCATCATTGGCTTTGGCAATCTGAGCAATTTCTACCAGGCTTTTTGTTCGTCCGGTGTGTGAAAACAACATAACCACGTCACCAGAGCTACAGTTCATGCAGCTCATGCGTTGCATCAGAATATCTTCAAAGTAAACCACCGGCACATTGAAGCGGAAAAATTTATTCAGTGCATCGTGTGCCACTGACGCTGATGCGCCCAGGCCAAAGAAAGAAATACGTTGTGCCTGAGTGAGCAGGTCGACGACCCGGTTTACGGTGTTCACACAGACTGACTGGCGGGCGACTTCCAGCGACGCCATAGTGGATTCAAATATCTTATTTGTATATTCGTCCGGGCCATCGTTCTCGTCTACATGCCGGTTAACGTAAGGTGTTCCGTTGGCAAGGCTTTGCGCCAGGTGCAGTTTAAAATCCGGAAAGCCTTTGGTGTCAAGGCGACGACAGAACCGATTAACCGTTGGCTCGCTGACATCTGACATTTTTGCCAGAGTTGCTATACTGGAATGGATCGCCGATTGAGGATTTGCCAGTATCACTTCTGCCACCTTTCGCTCCGATTTACTGAACGCAGATTTGTGCTGTGTGATTTTCTCTAGAATATTCATATTATTTTTAATAACACTGAGTGTGAAAAGTGTGTTCTCCCAAGCGCTATACTACTGAATATGAAAGATCGTACAAGAAAAATGTAATTTATTAACATGATTTGCGGTATTTCATCTCGAAATTAATCATCAGGGTGATCAAATGTCAGGTTCGCTGTCGGGTAACGGCAGAGCTGAAAGTTAATATTGTATGATGAGTGACAGGAGGACTAGCCTTAATTGCTTCATATATAGTGTAAAAGGCGAAGAACCCTGAATCAAACATCAGACCGGTTCAAACCGGTAAATGAATAGGTAAAAGGGCCCTTTGAGGGCATTTTAAATGATTACTACTTTGGTTGTATTTGAGCTAAACTTATTCGATTAAGTCCGCGTCCGGCTTGCGATGTGGCAATGACGTAGAAAGAAAACATTTTGTTAATTCAAATGCGAAACAAAAGTTGTAATTTTACTACATTTGTTGTTAACTATATGGCAACAAATTACCACGATGGCATGCTGTATCACAGCAGCCGACTGTATAAATTGAAATAAGGCCAAATTCATGGTGATGGATAGTTCTTTTGAAGCCTGCGATTTTGTGTTGTTTGGTACCAAAGGCGACCTTTCTCGACGCAAACTACTGCCGTCTTTATATCAACTCGAAAAAGCAGGGTTGTTGCATCCCGATACAACAATTGTCGGTGTCGCTCGACAAGAGCTCAGTTCCGAAGATTATGTAGAAGAAGTTAAGAATGCTCTGGCTGAGTTTTCTGGTGAAACGGTATGTGAAGATACCTGGAGCAAATTTAAAGACCGACTGGCGTACGCGCAAATCGATATGAAAGATATCGCCAGTTATGCTGCCCTGGAGCCACACGTAAACCCCGACCGCACCATGGTGTGTTATCTGGCTACGCCGCCGGCGATATACGGTGACATTTGTCGTGGTCTGCATGGCTGCAACATTATTGATTCCAGTGTACGTCTGGTACTGGAAAAGCCCATCGGTCATGACCTGAAATCGTCAAAGGTCATTAACGAACAGGTTGCAGAGTATTTCAACGAGACTCAGATTTATCGCATCGACCATTACCTCGGTAAAGAAACGGTGCTCAACCTTATTGCATTGCGCTTTGCAAACTCCATCTTTACCACTAACTGGGATCACAACTGCATCGATCATGTGCAGATTTCGGTGTCGGAGTCAGTCGGTATTGAAGGGCGCTGGGGCTATTTCGATGATGCTGGTCAAATGCGTGACATGGTACAAAACCACCTGTTGCAAATTTTGTCGCTGGTTGCCATGGAGCCGCCTGCGAACCTGAACGCCGATAGCATTCGTGATGAGAAACTCAAAGTTCTTAAAGCGTTACGTCCAATTAATGCCAGCAACGTAAACGATGTGACCGTTCGTGGTCAGTACACTGCCGGTTTCGTTAAAGGCAAGGAAGTGCCCGGGTATCTGGAAGAAGACGACGCTAATACCGTTAGTAAAACCGAAACCTTTGTAGCGATTAAAGCAGAAATCGACAACTGGCGCTGGGCCGGCGTGCCGTTTTATCTGCGCACTGGTAAACGTCTGCCTACCAAGGTGTCTGAAGTTGTTATCTACTTCAAGCGTCAGCCGCACAACCTGTTTACTGAAAGTTTCAGTGCGCTACCACCTAATAAGCTGGTTATACGTTTACAGCCTGATGAAGGTGTCGAAATCACCGTAATGAACAAGGTACCGGGACTAACCAGCTCAGGCTCTATGGATCTGCAAAAGTCCAAACTTAACCTGAGTTTCTCGGAAGAGTTTTCTGACGACCGGATTCCGGATGCTTACGAAAAACTGTTGCTGGAAGTGATGCTGGGTAATCAGGCGCTGTTCGTGCGTCGTGATGAGATTGAACAAGCCTGGACCTGGGTAGATTCTATCCTGGCTGCATGGCGCAACAGTAATGAGCCGCCAGAGCCGTATCAGGCGGGTACCTGGGGCCCTGTTGCTTCCATTGGATTGCTGGCGCGTGAAGACCGCAGCTGGTACGAAAGCAAAATCACAAAGAAAAAATAATTATGCCATTAACACAATCATTATATGAAAGTGCTGAATCGCTGAACGAGGAATTTGCCGCGGAAATTGCTGAAAAGCTTGCCGAGGGGATTGCTCAACGCGGTCGGGCGAGCCTGATGGTTAGCGGTGGTCGTACGCCGTTACCGCTGTTCAAGGCATTAAGCGAGAAAGACATCGACTGGGCTAAGGTAGATGTATCCTTAGTGGATGAACGTTGGGTTGAGCAGAGCAATGATGCCAGCAACACCCGTCTGGTAAAAGAAAATCTGTTGGTGGGTAATGCCAGCGCGGCGCGCTTCATTGAAATGAAGTCGGCAGAAGCCGATGCTACCGACGCGGCCACTGCTTGTGAAAGCCGACTCGCTGCCATGTCTCAGCCATTTGATGTGCTGATCCTGGGCATGGGCGAAGATGGCCACACTGCTTCATTGTTCCCGTGCTGTGAGCAACTGGCAGATGGCCTGGCCATGAACAGCGGCCGGGTGTGCATTGCCACGCAGCCAACTACCGCTCCACACCAGCGCATGTCGCTGACGTTGCCAGCGATTGTTGCCAGCCGAAATATCTATCTACACCTGACCGGTGATAAAAAACGTCAGGTACTTGAAGACGCAGTTGCCAATGCCACGGCCACTGAAAAGCCAATTGTTGCTGTGATTAACGCAGCACAAGTGACCTTGAAATGGGCACCGTAGGAGTCATTAATGAATACACAGGTAAACGAAGTTACGCAGCGCATTATTGAGCGCAGTAAAGCCAGCCGACAGGCCTATCTGGCAAAAATCGAGCGTGCCCGGGGGCAGGGTCCACACCGTGGTGTGTTGTCTTGCGGTAACTTAGCGCACGGATTTGCTGCCTGTAACACCAGTGACAAATCAGATCTGCGCAGCATGACAAAAGCCAATATCGCGATTGTCTCCTCGTACAACGATATGCTGTCAGCTCACCAGCCTTATGAAACCTATCCTCAGATTATCAAGGATGCGGTGAAAGAAGTGGGCAGTGTGGCGCAGTTTGCTGGCGGTGTGCCCGCCATGTGCGACGGCGTTACCCAGGGGAATCCTGGCATGGAACTGAGCCTGATGAGCCGTGACGTGATTGCCCAGGCGGCAGCCGTAGCCTTGTCTCACAACATGTTCGATGGTGCCATGATGCTGGGTATCTGTGACAAAATTGTCCCGGGACTGCTAATGGGCTCGCTGAGCTTCGGTCACCTGCCAACTATTTTCGTACCAGCAGGCCCAATGCCAAGCGGTCTGCCAAATAAAGAAAAAGCCCGGGTTCGTCAGGCGTTTGCCGAAGGTAAAGTCGGTCGCGATAAACTTCTCGAAGCAGAATCTCAGTCTTACCACTCAGCCGGAACCTGTACTTTCTACGGTACGGCTAACAGTAACCAGTTAGTGGTAGAAATGATGGGCCTGCATTTACCGGGTTCTTCCTTTGTTAATCCGGGTACTGAAATGCGTGATGCGCTGACCAAAGCAGCCTCACGTCAGGTAACCCGTTTAACCGCGCTGGGCGATAACTATACGCCAATTGGGCATATTGTTGACGAGAAGGCCATTGTAAACGGTATCGTAGCGTTACTGGCGACCGGTGGTTCAACCAACCACACCATGCACCTTATTGCGGTAGCGCGCGCTGCTGGCATTATCGTGACCTGGGATGATTTCTCAGAACTGTCTAATGCGGTACCGCTGTTAACCCGGATTTACCCGAACGGCTCTGCCGACATCAACCACTTTGTGGCGGCTGGCGGTATGGCACTGCTGTTTAAACAGTTACTCGATGCCGGACTTATTCATAATGATGTGAAAACCATCGTCGGTGATGGACTGGATCTGTACACCAAGGAACCTGCACTGGAAGACGGTGAAGTGACCTGGCGCGATGGTCCGGTTAAATCTCACGATGCTGAAGTTTTTGCCAGTGTTGAAGCGCCGTTTAAACCCGATGGCGGCCTGAATGTATTGTCAGGTAACCTGGGTCGGGCGGTGATTAAAACCTCTGCTTTACGCAACCCCCATTGCCAGCTTAAAGCCCCGGCTGTGGTGTTTGAAGATCAGTATCAACTGGATGCCGCGTTTAAATCCGGCGAGCTGGATAAAGATTGTATTGTGGTTGTACGTTTCCAGGGCCCTGCGGCCATTGGTATGCCGGAACTGCACCGCTTAACCCCGCCACTGGGTGTGCTGCAGGATCGCGGCTACAACGTAGCGCTGGTTACCGACGGTCGTATGTCTGGTGCTTCCGGTAAAGTACCCGCTGCCATCCATGTCACCCCGGAAGCCTTTTTAGGCGGTCTGCTGTCAAAAGTAGAAACCGGCGACATTATTGAACTGGATACTAAAACCGGTTCACTGACCCTGCACGTTGACGAAGCAACACTCGCCCAACGTACAGCAGCAGTAGCCGACCTGACCCTGCAACACGAAGGCATGGGCCGCGAATTATTTGGCGGTATGCGTGGTGTTATCTCCGGTGCAGAAGAGGGTGCCTGCACCCTGTTTTACACGCAGGAGCAAAATGTATGAGCGCCTGGTTTGTCGCAGACGTAGGTGGCACGAACATTCGTGTTGCCACGATAAGCGAAAGCGGCCTGAGCAATATCAAAAAGTATCTTTGTAACGACTTTGCCAGTATTGATATTGCTCTGAAACAGTATTTCTCAGATACCGGTGAAACCTTCAGTGCTGGCTGTATTGCCATTGCCTGTCCGGTTACCGGTGATGAAGTTGCCATGACAAATCATAGCTGGACCTTCTCCCAGCGTGCGTTAAAGCAGCAGCTTAGTCTGCATGATTTGCATGTGATCAACGATTTTACCGCGGTGGCTCATTCACTGCCGGTATTAGGCGATGAGCAGCTTATTCAGATTGGTACCGGTCATTCAGTTGATAAGGGCAACGTAGCCGTATTTGGTGCCGGCACCGGTTTAGGTGTTGAGCATATGATGCACACTGCTGAGGGCTGGAAAACCCTTGACGGTGAAGGCGGCCATGTTGACTTTGCGCCGGTGGATGAGACCGACATCGTGGTATGGCGTCATCTGCAAAATGAATTGGACAGAGTCTCTGCCGAAGACGTTTTATCCGGACGCGGACTATTAAATATCTATCGTGCCCTGGCATTGCATCAGGGCGTGGAGCCGGCGATTACCGATCCGGCTCAGGTGACTGAGCAGGCGTTAAGTGGTCAGTGTGCGATCTGTTTATCGGCGCTTACTCAGTTCTGTCGGATCATGGGCAGCTTTGCCGGTAACCTGGCGCTGAATCTGGCAACAACCGGCGGCGTATTTATTGGTGGCGGTATTGCTACCCGCTTCACGGAATTTCTGATTAACAGCGATTTCAGAGCCCGTTTTGAAGCCAAAGGACGCATGAAACATTACGTTAAAGATATTCCGACATACCTGATTAATGAGCCGGACCACGGCTTATTAGGCGCATCAGCGTATTTACAACAACAGATTGCGAGTTGATTTTATGACTAATTGGAAAAGTTCACCTGCAGACATCTTTGCCGCAGGCCCGGTAGTACCGGTGCTGGTTATTGAAGATGTTGAAAAAGCGGTGCCGCTGGCTCATGCGTTAATGGCAGGTGGCATTAAAGTACTGGAAGTGACTTTACGTACCCCAGCCGCGCTGGACGTAATTAAACGCATTGCAGATGAAGTCCCTGATGCGTTAATTGGTGCCGGCACCGTAACGAATGCGCAGCAGCTAAAACAGGTTGTTGAAGCAGGTGCTAAGTTTGCTATCAGCCCGGGAATGACGGACGATTTGTTAAAAGCGGGTCATGATTTTGAAATCCCGTTGATCCCAGGTATTTCATCAACCTCTGATCTGATGAAAGCAAAAGATGCAGGCTATACTTACCTGAAATTTTTCCCGGCAGAAGCCTCGGGTGGCGTGAAAGCCATTAAATCGATTAGCGGACCATTCCCGGAGACGGTATTTTGTCCGACCGGTGGTATCGGCCCTAACAACTACAACGAGTACCTGGCGTTACCTAATGTACGCTGTGTAGGTGGTTCGTGGCTGGCCCCGGATGATGCCATTAATAACGGTGACTGGGATCGTATTACTCAACTGGCAAAAGAAGCGGTAGCTAACGCCAGCAAGTAATGTAGCCCCTGTAATACCAAAAAAGGGTATGTCATCAGACATACCCTTTTTTTTATGGCTGTCATCTCAGCCTGGCTGTCAGGTAATCACCTGCGTCAGCTTATGAACCTCACCGGGGTTGAGGGTAGTGCCATTCGTCACGGCAGTTTCTACACACAGCATTTGTTTGTAACCAAAGGCATCCATGTCGCTCATGCTGGCAGCGGACTGCCAGGGATTCCATACGACAATACTATCGTGACCCGCAGAGCCAATTGTAATGTAAGGCGAATGATTGGCGACGATGGTTAGCGTTTCTGGCGCTTCCTGATGGATCCGATCGGTTTCACCAGTGAAAATATAGGGTACTGGTGCTGGCTTTACCGCCCAGTCTTCCAGTTTATCCTTATATTCACCGCTGAGGCCTTCCAGTGCCACGTCAGCGATGTTACTGACATCAAAGTAGGTATGCAGGGCACAATTTAGCGAAAAGGCCTCCTGCTGCTCCAGGCTGGTAGTTTCAAGGCTCACCGAAAGCTCACTGGCAATGTTGATACGCAATTTCACGGCGCATTCATACTGAAAGCCTGGTCCTTTGGTAGAGGCCGGTGTGAGGACCATTTCTGAACGGGTACCATCGCAGCTAAACTCACTGATGTCCCACATTTGGGTGCGAAGAAAACCATGCGAAGGCAGTTCGCCTTTGGCCTTGCCGTGGGCATCACTAAACCAGGGCCAGCACAGTGGTATTCCACCACGGATAGGACGATCGCCGTTAAGCACTGCGACCGGGCTGACCCATAAGCGGTCACGATTATCGTGACTTGGAATAAACGACAGCACGTGTCCGCCAAACAGGCTAATGCGACAACTGGCTGATGCGTTGGTCACCGTAACGAAGCGGTTACCGTCTTTCTCTTCTATTTGATAAGATTGGTCATTCATTCGTGATGTCCCTTGACCCTGTCAGTTGGTCAGTTAAGTGTGTACTTAACCCCATTTTTTGTTTTTGATATCTGCGTCATCTCACAATGCATCTGGCTGCGCAGCACGCAGAATAGCGGCCCGGGTGAAAGGCCCCGGTCAGTCACCGTGCCAACAAGGTTGTTATCCGGCTTTGTCCGGTGTTGTTGGCATTGCCGTGGCCAGCACTGTCCGCCTGACGTCGATCATTCTGAGGTGGCGCGGGTATACTTATCTTGCCTGATAAATAAAAAAGGTGCGATAAAAATCGCACCTTTTTCGTCATCACCAGAAGGGATTACTTGCTGATGTGAGCAACCAGTTCAAGTACCTTGTTGGAATAGCCCCATTCGTTGTCGTACCAGGATACCACTTTCACGAAAGTGTCGGTCAGGGCAATACCTGCAGTCGCATCAAATACACTGGTGCGTGCATCGCCAACGAAGTCGTTAGATACCACGGCATCTTCAGTGTAACCCAGAACACCTTTCAGCTCGCTTTCAGAAGCCGCTTTCATGGCTTCACAGATGGCTTCGTAGGTGGTTGGCTTGGCCAGGTTCACGGTTAAGTCAACCACAGATACGTTAGGCGTAGGTACGCGGAACGCCATACCAGTCAGCTTACCGTTAAGAGCAGGAATAACTTTACCTACCGCTTTGGCTGCGCCAGTTGATGAAGGAATGATGTTCTGACCCGCACCGCGGCCACCACGCCAATCTTTCTGAGATGGGCCGTCAACCGTTTTCTGAGTTGCAGTAGTTGCGTGAACAGTGGTCATCAGACCGTCTACAATACCAAACTTGTCGTTCAGTACTTTGGCTACCGGGGCCAGACAGTTAGTGGTGCAAGATGCGTTAGAAACGATGCTCTCACCGGCGTAGCTGTCGTGGTTTACACCCATAACAAACATTGGCGTGTCATCTTTTGAAGGTGCTGACATTACCACTTTCTTAGCGCCTGCTTCGATGTGCTTGCTGGCGGTTTCTTTAGTCAGGAATAAGCCGGTAGATTCAACTACTACGTCGGCATCCACTTCTGACCACTTAAGCTGAGCTGGATCTCTTTCTGAAGTAACACGGATTTTCTTACCGTTAACGATCAAATGGCCGTTATCAACGCTTACGTCAGCGTCAAAAATGCCATGTGTTGAATCGTATTTTAACAGGTATGCAATGTAATCTGGGTCCAATAAATCATTAATAGCAACTATTTCAATGTCTTGTCTGCTCTGCGCAGCACGCATTACGAGCCGTCCGATTCGGCCAAACCCATTGATCCCGACGCGAATTGTCATAACATGCCTCTGTATCGTTAGTTAATAAATTGAAAAATAATTACGTAAAGTATGGATCAAAACTACACCTAAGGCAAAACTTTATGCTAATTTTGTTGCAAAATTACAGAAATGCCAATGCAAACGTATTCAATTTTACGTCTGAACATCTTCAACAATAATGTAGAGTATTGTTAAATGGCCTATGCCACCCGGTTTGCTTATCAGGCAAACCTCACACACAGGAACAACTATGACTAATCAGGTTTTGCAAAAGCTTGTCGAAATGCGGGGCGTAGAAACCCAATACGTTGATGCATGGGGAAACCCAGCGACAATTTCCGAAACCAGTAAAGCGAAACTTCTTCAGGCTCTCGGATATGACATCAGTAACGAATCAGTGATAGCTGAACAGCTCGATACGGAGATCGCTACAGTATGGTCGCAGCCTCTCGATCCGGTTTGCGTGCAACGAACTGCCGAGGAAAAACAAATTTGGCTGCGGTTGCCACTGGCTTTGGTCAATTCGACGTTAACCGTTAAACTTGACCTTGAAGAAGGTGAGAGCCATACCTTTACAGTTATACCAGTTGATCAAACTTTGCTCAATGTTGGCGTGGTGGAAGAACTGGAATTTCATGAATACAGTATAGCACTGCCTGAAGATTTGCCCTGTGGCTACCATCAGCTTTCAGTGAGTGAAGCGCAAACCCTGATTGCTGAAATGCGATATATTGTTGCACCGACAGCCTGTTATCAGCCGGAGGCGATTACCGCCGGTCACAAATTATGGGGCTTAAGTGTTCAGCTTTATTGTTTACGTAGTGAAAGTAACTGGGGCATTGGTGATTTTTCTGATTTGGCCCAGCTCGTCACCAAAGCGGGTAAGCAGGGCGCCGGCTTTATCGGCCTCAATCCCATCCATGCACTTTATCCGTCTAATCCCGAAGCCTGCAGTCCTTACGGTCCGTCTTCCCGTCGCTGGTTAAACTTCCTGTACATTGATGTAACCGCATTACCTGAATACGAAAGCGCTGCGGTGCAAGCGGTTGTTACTGATGAGGCCTTCCAGGCCCGGCTGGAAACGGCCCGAAGCGTTGAATATGTGGATTACAGCCTGGTCACAGACCTTAAAATGGCCGCGCTTAACCGCTTGTTTGATGAGTATTACACCGCTTACCTAAAGAAAAACACCAAACAAAACCGCGAATTTAAAGCGTTTATTCAAGCCGGTGGCGAAAGTCTTCAGATGCAGGCCACTTATGATGCGATGCAGGAATATCTGCAAAATGATGGGAAAGAAGCCTGGGGCTGGCCGGTCTTTCCAGAAAACTGGCGGGACTTTCACAATGAAGCCGTAGCGAAGTTTGCTAAGAAGCATAAAAAGCGGGTGCAGTTTTACATGTTCCTGCAGTGGCAGGCAGCAGCGCAGCTCGAAAAAGCCAATCAGGCTGCTATCGCTGCTGGTATGCCGGTAGGGATCTATCGCGATCTGGCTGTAGGCGTTAGTGAAGGCAGTGCCGAAATTTGGGGTAACAAAGACCTCTACTGTACCGCAGCCAGTGTTGGCGCTCCGCCGGATATTCTCGGCCCGCTTGGCCAGAACTGGGGCTTGCCTCCGATGGACCCTGAGGTCCTCTATCAGCAGGGCTATCAGCCAATCATCGATTTATTTGCCACCAATATGCAATCGTCCGGTGCATTGAGAATTGACCATGCCATGGGGCTGTTACGCTTGTGGTGGGTTTGTCAGGGAGACCACGCGAAGGAAGGCGGCTATGTTTATTATCCGCTGGAAGACCTGCTGGGCATTCTGGCGCTGGAAAGTCATCGTCATCAGGCGCTGGTGATTGGTGAAGACCTTGGTACCGTGCCGGAAGAAATTCGCCAGGTACTGGCCGACAACGGCGTGTATTCCTACCGGGTGTTCTTTTTTGAGAAGGCCGAAGACGGTGGTTTTTACTCTCCCGCGCACTATCCAGAGCAGAGCATGTCTACTCTGACCACCCATGATATGCCAACCCTGATTGGTTACTGGCACTGTCTTGATTTGGAATTGGGTAAGCAATTGGGCTTGTATACCGACGACGATGTGCTACAAACCCTGTATGCTTCTCGTCATGAAGACAAGCAGGAAATTCTAAATTCGCTGCACGGCCACGGTCGGGCTGGGAGTGAAGTAGGTACCGATGTCAATGTGACGGGGATGAGCACAGAGCTTAACTTTGCACTGCAGACGCATATGGCCTATGGCAGCAGTGCGTTGCTGAGCCTACAGCTCGAAGATTGGTTACAAATGGATAAGCCGGTCAATATACCAGGCACGTTTATGGAATATCCTAACTGGCGACGTAAGTTGTCACGCAATCTTGAAAGCATTTTTGCCGATCAGGATATTCAGTCTCTGGCCGCCGGCATTGATGCGGGTCGCCAGGCCGCTGGTCGCAACGAAGACGAGCAGTAAATTAACCGCTTAGGCGCAAAAGAAGTAGGAGTCAGGAATGCATTTTGAAGGACAGTTAGCGCAGGCACATTGCCAGCATCCCTTTGCCGTGTTGGGCCCGCAATATAATGGCACGAATACCTTTGTGCAGTACTGGCAACCTGGTGCGCAAGCGGTGGAAGTTGTCAATGCGGCTTCAGGTGAGTCGCTGGGCATGCTAAACGCCATCAATGGAGACGGATTGTTTAATGCCGTGATTGAGGGCCTTAGCAGCGCATCGGCTTATCAGCTTAAAGTGACCACTGATGAAGGGCAATCGCTGGTTACCGACCCCTATCAGTTCCAGGCCGAAGCTTATCATGCGGTGCATTTTATCGATCACGAGCCGCAAAACTTATACCGCCAGGCCGGCGCCCAGCTTATTACGCTGGAACGTGATGGCTTCAGCGCCGAAGCGGTTAGGTTTGCGGTGTTTGCGCCTAATGCATCAGCGGTTTCCGTTATCGGTGACTTTAACGGCTGGGACGGCCGTTGCCACCCTATGCAAAAGACCGACATGGGTTACTGGGTGCTGGTTGTGCCGGGCTTAACAGAAGGCGTGCGGTATAAATATCAGGTAAAAGATGCCAATGGTCATCAGTTACCTCACAAAGCTGATCCGCTGGGCTTTTATGCAGAACAGTATCCCTCTCATGCATCGCTGATTTACGACCACAAGCAGTATGAATGGCATGACGCTGACTGGCTGCAAGCGGCGGCACAGCAAAATAAATATCACAGCCCCATGAGTGTTTACGAGGTGCATCTGGGGTCGTGGAAGCGGCCGGGAAACCCCGAACAGCGTTACCTTAGTTACCGCGAACTGGCCCAGGAGCTGGTCGCCTACGTTACAGAAATGGGGTATACCCACGTTGAGCTATTGCCGGTATCTGAATTTCCCTTTGATGGTTCATGGGGGTATCAGCCGGTAGGGTTATTTGCACCGACCAGTCGTTTTGGTTCGCCGGACGATTTTAAATATTTTGTCGATACCTGCCACCAGAATAATATTGGTGTCATCATCGACTGGGTACCCGCCCACTTCCCGGAAGACGGCCACGGCCTGGCCCGGTTTGATGGCACCCATGTTTACGAATATGCCGATCCGCGCCGGGGCTGGCATCCTGACTGGAACTCCTGTATTTACGACTTTGGTAAAGAGACCGTCAGGCAGTTTCTGGTTGCCAACGCGTTGTACTGGCTGGAGCATTTCCACGTAGATGGTTTGCGGGTGGATGCAGTGGCCAGTATGCTGTATCTGGATTATTCACGGGAAGAGGGCGAGTGGATCCCCAATGTACACGGTGGCAATGAAAACCTTGAAGCCATCAGCCTGCTTAAATGGATGAACGAGGAAGTTTATCGTCACTTTCCCCATGCGATGACTATTGCCGAGGAGTCCACCAGCTTTCCAAAAGTATCGCGACCGGTGTTCGACGGTGGTCTTGGCTTTGGCTTTAAGTGGAATATGGGGTGGATGCACGACTCATTGCACTACATCAGCAAAGACCCTGCCTATCGTACCTATCATCACTCTGAAATGACCTTCAGTATGGTGTACGCTTTCGACGAGAATTTTGTTCTCCCCATTTCCCACGACGAAGTTGTGCATGGCAAAGGCAGTCTGCTGGGGAAAATGCCGGGTGACGAATGGCAACAGGCGGCGAACCAACGCTGTTATGCGGCATTTATGTTTGGCCATCCGGGTAAAAAGCTTAATTTTATGGGCATTGAAATTGGTCAGAGCAGCGAATGGAACCACGATGCGTCGGTTGACTGGCGCTTGCTGGACTTTGACAAGCACCAGGGCATACAGCGCCTGTACCGTGATTTGAATCACCTGTACAAGCAATTACCCGCTTTGCATGAGCGCGATCACGATCCCGCGGGTTTTGATTGGATAGACTTACACAACCATGAACAAAGCGTGTTCTCGTTTGTTCGCCATAACCTCAGTGACACACAGCAGGTTTATGTGATCAGTAATATGACCCCTGAGCCGCGGCAACAGTTTCGTGTTGGCGTGCAACAGGCGGGTGAATACCAACTGGTATTGAATACTGATGATAGCGTATATTGGGGAAGCGGCGCAGCAACGCCTGAAACTTGTATCGCTGAGCCGGTGCCATGGAATCATCAGCCTTATTCAATCAATGTGAATTTACCCCCATTGGCAACATTATTTATTGTATTTAACAAGGAGTGACTTTGAGCGGCGCACGGAATTTTACCTCCAGGGAAGTAGATTTAGGCAGTCCTTTTCCGTTAGGCGCAACGCTTACGGATAAAGGGTGCAATTTTGCCGTGACCTGCACGGACGCCAGAGCGGTGATTTTATGTCTGTTTCATGCCGATACCGAAGAAACGCTCGATGAAATTGTCATGCCGGCAAAATCCGGTGACGTGTGGCATGTCTGTCTTAAAGGCGTAAGTGAAGGCATGCTTTATGGTTACCGGGTCGACCGCGGCACGGAAAGTCTGCACTATTCACCCACCGACAAATTATTAATTGACCCCTACGCACGGCAACTGAGCCGGCCAATACACTGGAATGCCCGTCAGTATCAGGGGGACAGTCAGTTTATGGTGGCTAAAGGGGTTGTTGTCGCAACTAATACGGCGTCACGGCCAGCTAAACCGAATATTGAGAAACATCGCCGAATCCTTTACGAGGCGCATGTTAAGGGACTCACTCAGCGTCATCCCGAGGTGCCCGCAGAACAGCAGGGTAAATATCTTGGCGCCTGCCATCCGGCGGTGCTCAGCCACCTCAAATCGCTGGGTATCACGTCGGTGCAGTTTATGCCGCTGGCGTCATTTATGCCTGAGCCATACATTACCGAAAAAGGACTGACCAACTACTGGGGTTACAACCCGGTTAACTATTTTGCGCCTGAGCCGCGTTATGGTCACAGCGATCCGCTCAATGAATGCAAAACAATGGTTGATGCCTATCATGAGGCGGGTCTGGAGGTCATTGTTGATGTGGTCTATAACCACACAGCTGAAGGCGGCAAAGACGGTCCGGTACTGTGTTTCAGAGGGATGTTTCCCCATCAGGCCTATCTGATGGAGCAAACGGCCAAAGGTGGACTGGTTTACAGCAATCACTCCGGCTGCGGTAACACCGTGTATTCGGCTCACCCGATTATGACCACAATGATTATGGACGCGCTACGCTACTGGGTGAGCGAAATAGGCGTCGACGGTTTCCGTTTTGATCTGGCCGCCTGCCTAGGGCGGGATCCTCAGCAGTTTTCCGTATTTGCCGGGTTGCTCAGAGCCATTCATCAGGATCCGGTTTTAAAGACGGCGGTGTTAGTGGCAGAGCCCTGGGACATTGGGCCCGGCGGTTACCAGTTAGGCACCTTTGGGGCCCGGTGGTTGGAGTGTAACGATAAGTTTCGTGATTGTGTCAGAGCGTTCTGGCGCGGCGATAAAGGGACTACCGCTGACTTTGCTACCCGGTTGATGGGCTCGCGTGATGTGTTTCACAAAGGGTATCGCACCATCAATACTTCGGTGAATAACGTTACCTATCATGATGGCTTTACGTTACAGGATATGGTGAGTTACGCCGAACGCCATAATGAAGCCAATGGTGAAGAAAACCGCGACGGTCACGGCCATAATTTGTCGGCGAATTACGGCGTTGAAGGGGAGACTCAGGATAAGTCAATCCTGGCTATTCGTGCGCAGCAGAAACGTAACCTGTTTGCCACGCTGCTGTTTTCTCAGGGCACGCCGCACATTCTGGGCGGGGACGAGTTGAGTCGTACTCAACAAGGTAACAATAATGCCTACTGCCAGGATAATGAAATAAGTTGGTTTGACTGGGAACTGGATAAGTATAAACAGGACTTTTTAGCCTATTGTCAGAAAGTCATTGCTATTCGTCAGCAGTCAGAACTGTTAAGCCGCATGTACCTGCCTGATGATGCGTATCAACTGCATTCCAATGTCTCTGCAGTTAACTGGTATAAGCCGGATGGGTCTGGAAAAGGTGATGACGACTGGCAATCCGGTGGTAACAAAGCGTTTGCAGTGGAAATTATTGGCCATCAGGAAGCCGGCGACAATTGTGAACACTGGCTGCTGTGTTTTAATGCCAGCAATCGGGATATAAAGTTTAATACGCCGCTGAAATCGCCTAATGGTGGCTGGTCGCTGGTATTGGATACCCGTTATAGTCACCCGGCGAAACAACCGGGATTGCGGATCCAGCACCTGTTTTTGCAAGCGGCGCATTCTTTCGCCTTGTTCCGCTACACCGACTTTCCCCGTTAGATGACGCCGTTACCGGCACAACGTGGCGACACGTAGTCAACTAGTTGAGTGAGACTTTCGTACAGGGTAGTAAGCCATGCCTTATTTGTGTCCGGTAGCGGGGATTAGCACAAATTGACGATAATCGGCACGGTTGTGCTTTTCATTCCGTAAGTCGATGGTATTATGCCCACCCATCGAAGTGTAGAGGGTTTTTTGATGCAAAATAATGGCGGTTCTCAGCCGAATAATTCATGTGATATTGGTGTCATTGGTTTAGGTGTTATGGGTAAGAACCTGGCGCTTAATTTAGCCGACCATGGTTACCAGGTGGCGTGTTTTGATTTAGACGCTAATCGAATTGATGCCATTGTTGCTCAGGACCGCAAGGAAAATGGCGCGGATTCAGCCAGAATCGTGCCGGTCGATACCCTCGAAGCGCTGCGCGGTGCGCTAATTTCGCCAGCCGTTATTTTGCTGTCTATCCCTGCCGGTAAGCCGGTGGATATGGTCTGCGAGCAACTTATTGCCGCTGGTATCGATACCGATGATGTGATCATTGATACCGGTAACAGCTTATGGAGCGACTCCGTTGAGCGCGAAAAACGCTTTGCGGATAAATTCCTGTTCTTCACTACCGCGGTGTCTGGCGGCGAGGTAGGGGCACGTTTTGGCCCTTCGTTAATGCCCTCCGGCTCAGAAAAAGCCTGGCAACGTGTTGGCCCGATGTTGCGTGCTATTGCTGCAAAGGTTGACCCGGACACTGGTAAACCCATCGAAACGGCAACGCCGGGAGAGCCGGTTAAGCATGGTGAGCCCTGCGCGGCTTACATTGGCCCTAATGGCGCCGGTCACTACGTCAAAATGGTTCACAACGGTATAGAGTATGCCGATATGCAGTTAATTTGCGAGGCTTACCAGATCATGCGCGTGGCGCTGGGCATGACGCCAGGCGACATTGCCGCAGTGTTCCGCCGCTGGAATCAGGGCCCACTGGACTCGTATTTAATTGAAATCAGCGCTGAAGTGTTAGATCAAATCGATCCGGACACCCAGGCGCCACTGGTTGACGTAATTCTCGACAAAGCCGGTATGAAAGGCACCGGGCTGTGGACGGCCGTCAGTGCTTTACAAACCGGCAGCCCGGCACAAACCATTGCTCAGGCCGTGTTTGCCCGCAGTTTGTCAGCGCTCAAATCAGAGCGCGTTGAAGCCGCAAAAGTGCTGGCTGGTCCTGACGTTCAAGCGGTGAGTGATGAGCAACGTGAGAGTGTAATTAGCCAGTTAGAGCACGCGCTGTATTGTTCAAAGATCTGTGCCTATGCACAGGGTTTCCAGCTTATGAATGCGGCGGCGCAAGAGCAGGGCTGGACCTTACATTTTGCTGAAATTGCCAAAATCTGGCGCGCCGGATGTATTATTCGTGCGGTGTTCCTGCAGTCTAT
The DNA here is from genome assembly GCF_913058315.1 of uncultured Alteromonas sp. Lineage (GTDB taxonomy): Bacteria > Pseudomonadota > Gammaproteobacteria > Enterobacterales > Alteromonadaceae > Alteromonas. Next base: position 33,707 of record NZ_CAJXQY010000007.1, read on the forward strand.
TTCCAATGCTTTCGACCGGGATATTAACCTGCCTAACCTGCTGGTGGATCCGTTTTTTGCTGAGCAGGTTGCAACTTACCAGTCTGACTGGCGAGCTACGGTGGCGCTCAGCGCGGTACAAGGCGTAGCCTGTCCGGCTATGATGTCGGCGTTAAGTTATTATGACTCCTATCGCACGGCTGTTCTGCCCGCTAACCTGTTGCAGGGACAACGGGATTTCTTTGGCGCTCATACATTTTCGCGCACCGATAAGCCCGCAGCTGAGAAATACCACATTGAGTGGAGTGATCCATCCCGTCCTTTGCAGCTTATCCAGTAGCAGGTCTGCCAGCACGAGGAGAGAAGAATGACTGATAACGATAAATGGCGTGACAAGCTCAGCGAAGAAGAATACCGGGTGACTCGCTTAGCCGGTACTGAGCGTCCTTTTTCCGGTACTTTGTTGTATGAGTCACGCAGTGGTACTTATGCGTGTAAATGTTGCGGCGTGGCGTTGTTCGACAATACCAGTAAGTTTGAATCGGGTTGTGGCTGGCCTTCGTTTTTCTCGCAAACAAACGACGATAACGTAGGCTATCGTTTTGATGAAAGCCATGGCATGCGCCGCACCGAGATTTATTGTAAAAACTGTGAGGCGCACCTTGGCCATGTGTTTGACGATGGTCCGGCGCCGACCGGACAGCGTTATTGTGTTAATTCCGTGAGTCTGGATTTTAATCCGGAGTAAATTGCACTATCTTGCCAGGAGCCGGCAGCAGACTTTGCCGGCCTCCTGAATAACATTTCCCTTTATTTCGCCACGCAATAACCATTATTTGAAAAAAAATTAAGTTTTTTTCTGTAATTAAATTTCAAATTTCTTATCACAAGCGATCAATTTTTAAGGTGTGGGCATCAAACTCCCGGGCCTCAATTGCGCTGGCAATATCATCGGCCAGTCGATCAAGAATATCTACCGGTAAACTGTGCTGAGTACTCAGAGCTACCAGCTGACTACTATCGATGCTGTCGGCAAAATGGTTGGTTACCCTGGTCCAGACATACGCCATACGGTAATTTTCAATGTCCATCGACAGCGTCATCAGCATACTGCTGATATGACCGTCAATTTCCTGTTCCACGTTAGCGTACTGACTCAGTGCCATGAACAACGCATCCCGGGCCGCCAGTGGATCGTCGGCAATCAGAATGCTGGCCAGGTCGATATAGTACTTCGGTTCACTGAACACACCTTGTCTGGCTGCCGCCACAAAACGCGCTCTGGCATCCTCGTAGCCAAATCTAGACCATTGATAATACGAGATATAAGGGTCTTGTGAGTTCTTGGTTTGCCATTGTAACTGCTTTAGCGATTTGTTGATGGAGACGGTGGCTTCCTTACGGGCAAATTCTTTATCACGGTATTTGATATATTCAATCTGTGACGCCTTGGCAATACAGGACTCGTAGTTTTCGTAGTTGATCAACAAATCGTACTTAGGCCGGTCGCTGTCATCGTCTTTAAAGTTAAAGCGGTGACGAATAATTTCTGACCGTTCAGCCCGACACCAGCCATCGGTGTTTAAATCGGCACAAAAATGCGGGTAGTCTTCGCAAATAGTTTTAACGCTGGGCGCAAAAAAATCGCCACACGCACTGAGCAGCAGGGCAGAAGTCAGACAAATCCCCCCTTTCAAAACTGTGGAAAAATTACTTAATAAATCCCTCTGCTTCCTTGTTTTTATTGATTTTCTGAAACTTTTCAACAATTTGGAGTTACCTCTTTGATTATTTAGAATACCTGCCGACGGGAATAAGAGGTAGGAGTGTTCTGACGTACAACCACATATTCCTGTACACATCGTCAATTTTATACATGATTTATTTGATGAAGGCACTAGTATGAACCAACCCTTTGAGCAAGAATTGCAATCCAGCTGGCAGGAGCGCCAGGAATACGCAGAAATGATGTTACCGATTATAGGTAAATTATACCGTAATAAGTCTATTGAAATCTCTGTGTACGGTCGCACACTGTTAAACGCCAGTGCGATTGATGTAATCAAAGCTCATCGTAAAGTCCGTCTGCACGAAGGCATTAAATTACGCCTGCGCGAGAGCTATCCTATTTTAGAAGCCATCAACGCTATGCAACTGGCACCAGCCCAGATTGACATTGGTAAACTGGCTTTCGATTTTCACTATGGCAGTGCCGTCGACAAAACAGACCTTAACGCCTACCTGAAGGACAAGTTAGCGGACGTGGTCGATAAATCAGATGATCATGAACCCCAGGACGTTGTACTGTACGGTTTTGGCCGTATCGGTCGGTTACTGGCTCGCTTAATGATTGAGCGTCAGGGACAAAATAATAAACTCCGCCTGCGCGCCATTGTAGTGCGTGGTGGTCGTGACGGTGATTTGGAAAAACGTGCCAGTCTGCTGCGTCGTGACTCGGTCCATGGGCCGTTTAACGGCAGTATTACTATCGACCACGAGCGTAACGCCTTAAAAGCCAATGGCTCATATATTCAGGTGATTTACGCTAACAGCCCGGATGAGATTGATTACACCGAGTATGGCATTAACAATGCGCTGGTGATTGATAACACCGGTATCTGGCGCGACCGGGATGGCCTGGGCCTGCACCTGAAAGCGAAAGGCACAGCAAAAGCACTGCTGACAGCGCCGGGTAAGGGCGATATTAAAAACATCGTGTACGGGGTAAACAACGCCGATATAGGCGAATCTGATACCATTGTGTCGGCGGCAAGCTGCACCACCAATGCTATTACGCCGGTGTTAAAAGCCCTCGACGAAGAATACGGTATTGTTAACGGCCACGTTGAAACGGTTCACTCGTACACCAACGATCAGAACCTGATTGATAACTACCACAAAGGCGAGCGTCGCGGGCGGAGTGCACCATTGAATATGGTTATCACGGAAACCGGTGCTGCCAAGGCTGTAGCGAAAGCTTACCCGAAACTGGCGGGTAAACTGACCGGCAACGCAATCCGTGTGCCTACACCCAATGTGTCGATGGCCATTCTGAACCTGAACCTGGATAAAGCGACCGATAAAGTGGCGGTAAATGAGTTTTTGCGTGATACCGCGCTGTTCTCCTCTTTACAGCATCAGATTGACTACACTGCGTCGACTGAAGTGGTGTCAACCGATATGGTAGGCACCCGTGCGGCATCCGTAGTTGATTCACAGGCGACTATCGTAGCTGACAATCGTTTAACCCTTTATGTTTGGTACGATAATGAATTTGGTTACAGCTGTCAGGTAATGCGTGTGGCGATGGATATGGCCGGGATCACCGTGCCGACACTGCCAGCGTAAGACGCAATTGTACAAGCTTTAAACGGCACCTTCACAGGTGCCGTTTTTTTATCCGCGGCTAACTGACTAATAGTTGGCCAGAATCCACAAAAATCCGCTTTTCACCGTTTAAGTGCATAGTATTGTTAAACTCTACTGTGTTAAATTAAAGCCATTCGCACACCAAAATAAAACAGATAACTATAACGACAGATGCAGATATCCAGCCTTTTTGACAGCGGTAACATCCGCGTAATCCGTGCCGAGCAACCTGACGACATCATGCTCGCGATCAATAAAGACAATCAATCCGATTTTTATCAGTGGTTTCACTTCCGCCTGACCGGAGAGGTCAACCGCTTGCATACACTGCATATCAGTGATCTTGCTTCATCAGCCTATCCAAAAGGCTGGGAAGGGTATAATGTACTGGCGTCCTACGATCGCCAGACCTGGTTTCGGGTCGACAGTGAATTTAACGGTGACATTCTGACGTTCAGTATTGCGCTGGAGCAGCCGCAGGTATACTTTGCTTATTTCATTCCTTACAGCTACGAGCGACATCTGGACTTATTAGCCGATGCGCAGTGCTCGCCGTTGTGTGAACTTAAGTATCTGGGCGATACCCTGGACGGACGCGACATGTCGCTATTGGTGATAGGTGAGCCAGGAGAAGATAAGCGCAATATCTGGATCACGGCTCGTCAACATCCCGGTGAAAGCATGGCCGAGTGGTGTGCGGAAGGTATTATTGGCCGTCTGTTAGATGAGCAGGACGGTATAAGCCGCGCCCTGCTGGAAAAGGCGGTGTTTTATATTGTGCCAAATATGAACCCGGATGGCAGCGCACGGGGGCACCTGCGCACCAATGCGGTGGGTGCAAACCTAAACCGTGAGTGGAAAACACCTAGCCTTGAGCGCAGCCCGGAAGTCTATTACGTACTCAATGCCATGCATGAGGTGGGCGTTGACATGTACCTCGATTTGCACGGCGATGAAGCTCTGCCCTACAACTTTGTGGCAGGCAGCGAAGGGATTCCGGCCTACAGTGACAAGCTGAAAGCGCTGGAAAACCAATTTAAGGACGCCTTGCTGATGGCGACTCCCGAATTTCAGGATGAGTTCGGCTACGCCAAGGACGAGCCCGGACAAGCCGACCTGACCATTGCGTCTAACGCAGTAGGGCAGGCGTTTGAATGTCTGGCCTATACGATAGAAATGCCTTTTAAAGATAATAATAATTTACCTGATCCATTATTCGGCTGGTCTGTGCAACGATGCCAGCAGTTTGGTGAAGATATCCTGGTAGCCGCGAACAACGTGGTTGGCAGTTTAAGGACATAACAACAATAAACATTAACAACAAGGGGAAACTGGTTTGGAAGGCTTGTTTAATTTTTTAACGTCGCTTGACGGGATGCTCGGGGGGGCTGATTGGTTTCCCTTTGTGCTGTTGGGTGTCGGTCTGTTTTTTACGATATACCTGAAATTTCCACAAATTCGCTTTTTCAAGCACGCATGGAAAGTGGTCACCGGTAAGTACGATCATAACGACGATCCCGGCGATACCACGCATTTCCGAGCGCTCACCACCGCACTCTCGGGGACGGTAGGTACCGGTAACATCAGCGGTGTGGCGTTTGCTATATTCCTGGGCGGTCCGGCGGCGCTGTTCTGGATGTGGGCCACGGCATTTTTGGGTATGACCACCAAGTTTGTGGAAGTCACGCTCTCTCATAAATACCGGGTACAAACCGAAGATGGCACCATGGCTGGTGGACCCATGTACTTCATGGACCGGGGCCTGAACATGAAATGGCTGGCGGTGGCTTTTGCTATCGCGACGGTTATCTCTTCTTTCGGTACCGGTAACCTGCCACAAAGTAACGGTATTGCCACCAGTATTGAGACCACCTTTGGATTTGAGCCATGGATAGTAGGTAGCGTACTGGGTATTTTACTGGCACTGGTTATCCTCGGCGGTATTCAGCGCATCGCAGCTTTTACGGCGCGGGTCGTGCCTTTTATGGCGGTGGTTTATCTGATTGGTGCGTTGGCGGTGATTTTTGCCAACATCGAAAACGTGATCCCGTCGTTTATGTCGGTAATCAGCGATGCCTTTACCGGTTCAGCAGCGGCCGGGGGCTTCCTTGGTGCGTCACTGGCTTATGCCTTTAACCGCGGGGTAAACCGGGGATTATTCTCTAACGAAGCGGGCCAGGGTTCTGCGCCCATTGCTCACGCTGCGGCAAAAACCAAGGAACCGGCTTCTGAAGGCATGGTGTCACTGCTCGAGCCATTTATCGATACGATTATTATTTGTACCATCACTGGTCTGGTGATTTTGTCATCGGGTGTGTGGAAGGAAAAACACGAAAACGTGTTTGATCGCTCCGACATGGTGTTTGTAGCCGGTGAATATACCGATAGTGTTGATGCCGATAAAAGTCAGTTGTATGGTTTCCTGAATGGGGTGGACGGTAATGAAGTGGAAAGCTATACCGGTGCCATTACCGTGGTCAATGGTTCTGCTGTCACCGGTGGCTACACCTTAATCAACGCCCGTTCTGTTGCTGAAGATGTTCAGTATCTGGTGGGCAGTGAAGATCCGTTCTCCGGCACGTTGCAAATTAAAAATGGTAAGCCGGTGAAAGAGAACCTCATCATAGAAGGTAAATCACTGGTTCACTCAGCCTCGCTGACGACCATTGCCTTTACCCGTGGCTGGTTTGGCGACTTTGGCCAGTACATTGTATCGATTGGTTTATTGTTATTTGCCTTTTCAACCGCCATTGCCTGGTCTTACTACGGTGACCGTGCCATGACCTATTTGTTAGGGCCACGTTCAATCATGCCGTACCGGGTAATTTATGTGGCCGGGTTTGTTTGGGCGTCTTTCTCTGATACAACCCTGGTCTGGGCACTCTCTGCGGTGGCAATTGTGGTGATGACCCTGCCTAACCTGTTCGGTATTGTATTACTCAGCAAAGAGATGAAGGCGACTGTCGATCACTACTGGCAGCGTGTAAAAGAGAACGAAAAGTAAAAGTAAACCAGAGCCGGTTTCTGTCAGTAAAAAGACTGGCACCGGCATTGTTTTTAAAAAGCCAGGGCTGACTCCTGGCTTTTTGATATGGTGTCTTACTGCTCCTGATCAGGGTAAAAAACGAAGCGTCGTTAGTTTACCTTACAGAGCGAGCAGTTAGTCACCCTGGAAATAACGATTAGAGGAGATAGAATGGCGTTAATTGATTGTCCGTCGTGTGGTAAGAAGATGTCAGATAAAGCCAAGACTTGTTCTCACTGTGATTTCTCTTATGGCGAAGCCTCGGTAGAGGATATTGAGCGTAAAGAGAACATGAAACGGTTTAAGAAAATGCATAGCATTCAAAACCAGTCTATGCTCGCTATGCTGTTGTTCATTGGTGGTTTCGGATTTATGTACTGGGGTGGTGTGTCGCCAGGCGATACCCAGCATTCGGTAGCGCTCATGACCTGTGTGATTGGGTTTTTATGGTATGGCATCAATCGGGTTCGAATTGTGCTTTTAAAACGGTCGGGTAAATGAATGTAGAACAACTTCTCGCCGCCATGACACCAGACGTTTACGAACGTCTGCGCCTGGCGGTTGAAACGGGTAAATGGCCTGATGGTAAAGTACTGTCTGACGAACAAAAAGAAAACTGTCTGCAGGCGGTATTGCTGTATCAGGCCAGGGTAGCTCAATCCAACGAACATATGACCGTTGGCGAAAGTGGCGAAATTATCCACAAGAGCAAAAGTGAGCTGCGTCGCGAATTACGCGAAAGCCAGTCTAATGAACAATCCATTGCGCGGTTTAAACAGGATGATATTTAGTCGATTTTTTTCGCCTTCCCATAGTAGTAATGATCCGGACACAAGATTAAAAGCCATTGAAAATTTATCGCCAGATTCGCCTAATGAACGGCGTATCCTGCATGAACTGGCCTTCAATGATTCGGTTGCGGCAGTGAGTCTGGCGGCACTGGAGAAACTTAATTCCTTTGCCCTGTGGTTAAAGATGTCTCAGATTGCCAGGGAGCCCCGTTTATTAACCGCTGCTCAGGCCAAAGTCGAGTGCGCTCTGATTGATGGGGATGCTGAAATCAGCATGCCGGAGATCAAAGAGTACCTGCTGAAGTCGGCACCGGCTGAACAGGTTATAAAATGCCTGCCGTTGATGACCGAGCTGCACCAGGATAAACCGTTCTGTCTGGCAATAATTAACAAGCTGGGACGGAGCAGTTTTACGCAGCAGTTGATTTCAGCGACGCCGGAAACGGGGTTAAAGCTTGCTATCATCGAGCAGAGTCAGGATTCCGATTTATTGCAGAAGCTATTGCGTAAAGCAACCGATACCTCGGTACAGCAAGCAATTGCAGAGCGCCTGGCTTATTTACAGGAACAAGCACAAAAACCCGTACGTCTGGGCCGTGAGGTCACTCTGGTGCTGTCAAAACTATTGGCACTGCTGGAGAAGTCAGATTACCTGCAAATCGGCGCTGACCAGACCTCACTTAATCAGGAGTTTGAAACACTCAAAGCGGATTTTGCGTGCCTGGATGACGAAACCCGTGACGAATATAACACCAAATTGCAGTCTTTGAATGAGCGGGTATCCGCGCTACTTGCCCGCCTTAAACCAGAGTTTGAAGCCCAGCAGCAAGCCGCCGCTCATCAGGCAGCCAGGCAGGCATGTAGCAAAGCCGTTGCCGAAGTAAAACAGCTTCACAAACAATTGCAGGGTGAACAGATTCTGAGTCTGACACTGGGTGAGGTGACGGTATTTCAGCAAGCCGTAGAAGCGGCTGAGCAGGCTTTGGTGACCTTACAGGCATTTGAAGCGCCGGCCGACGAAATTGAAAGCACCCTCGACAGTTACCGGCATATCTGGGATCGTCTGCCGGATTTACAGCGTCAGGTGGCGGCATTACAAACGCAGTTGCAAACCTGGCAACAGTGGCTGGCCGACCCAAATGTTACCTGGCAGCTCGAAGAGATCAAAAACAGTTGGCGGGAGCAAACCGCTTCCATGGCATTGGTGCCGGCCTTTCTACGTACCCAATGGCAAGCATTGCTGGATCAACTGAAGGTGCGTGAGCAGCAGCGACAGTCCAGTCAACAGCGCCATTTAAAACACTGCCGTAAGCACCTTAACATTATTAATAACATGGTAGAGCAGGGCAAATACCGCGCCGCCATGGCCCGTTTTCAGCACCTTGAAAACGATTATCAAGACCTGCCGGCAGACACGCAGGCGATGCTAGAAAAACGCTTCGAACAAACCCGAGAGCAGATAGCCCGCCTGGAAGGCTGGCAGATTTATCTGGCAGCACCGCGCAAGCCTGAATTAATTGAGCAGGCTGAAGGGCTGCTTAGAGAGAGTCAGAATGATATGCCGGGCCGGGCTCGTTCGATTAAATATCTCAGGCAACAATGGCAAAGCCTGGGCGAGTCGAATACGGTGGAAGATCAGGCTTTAAACCGTCGTTTTGATGAGCTCCTGGAACAGGCATTTGAGCCTTGCCGTCGCTATTACGCAGAGCTGGAATTACAAAACGATAAGGCCGCCGCTGAGCGTCAGCAACTTATCGAGCAAATGCTGGCTTTACCGGCATCCGGTGACGATAACAGCCAGCGCTTTCAGCAATTTGAAACCCTGAAGAAACAATGGCAGCAGGCGGGACAAACAGACAGTGAGCGATACCGTCATTTGCGTGAGGCCTGGGATCAGGCGTGCAGTGCCGTTACCGAGGTGATTACCCCGTGGCTACAGCAAAATCGCCAGGCCAAGCAAGCGTTAATCGATAAGGTTAATGCCTTAAGCGAACTCGATGATATCCAGCAGGCAAGAGCGGAAGCGAAGGCTTTACAAGCTCAGTGGAAAACGCTGGGGCCAGCCGGCAAGCGCTTTGAATCAAAATTGTGGTTTGCCTTTAAAGCGGCGAATGACAACTTGTTTAACAAAGCCAAGTCGGTCCAGGCGCAACAAAAAGCGGCTCAGTCACAAGCCGCAGGGCAATGGCGCGAACAATTGCAGACGGTTATGCAAGCGTTGGACACTCAGTCTGAGTCAGTCACTGCTATCCAGCAAATGCTTGACGAATGCCAGTTAACACTTAAGGAAGTTAACGACAATAAGCTGCAGAAGACGCTGGCAAAAGAGCTGGCATCCGTCCAGGCCGGTCTTGATAAACAGCTTGAACAGCAGTTGAACGAAGCCTTTATCAGTGCCACCGAACAACTGGTGGCGCAGGTGTTAAGCGACGTGCAATCGGTGTCGACGCTGAGCTCAGAGTATCCTATGTTGCCGTCCACGTGGTTTAAGGGCAAAGGCGTAGAGGCGCCACAGGACTGGCTTAAAGCACTGTTAACCCTTGAGGTACTGGCGCAACTTGATTCACCCGAGGCCGATGGTTCCTTACGTTCAACCGTGCAGTTACAGCTGATGCAGGCAAAACTCAATGGCGAGCCTCTGTCTTCGTCTAATCAGCTGATCGGTGAGTTACTGGCCAGTCAGGCGGTGCTGTCTGAGCTGGATACCTTACCCTTTAAACAACGATTGTTTGAAGTGTGTGTGTATTTTGGTCTGGCCGGAGACGAATGAGTCGTGAAAAACAGCGTTGAATATCAGTTTCCTTCACAGCCGCTGGCTTATCGTTTTTTAAATACGGTAAAGCACTTTGACGCTGATCAGTTGGTCGTCAGGTATGGCAAATCTAACCACCATGTAAAAGTGAGTTACCGGATAAAAACGGAAGGCTTTGATTCCACCCTTGGCGAGCTCGATGACTTAGCGCGCCAAATGGAGGGCTCGGAAGTTTAATCTCAGTGGCAGGCCAGTGTTATTTAACTGGCCTGCTGCGATTTTTTACCCGGCGCTAAACGCCACCTCATAACCTGCGTATTTACGAATATTGATCACCCGATCGCCATCGAGCATCCAGTACTGGCCTTTAATGCCCGTCAGCACACCACTGAACTCAGGTGTTTTATCCAGATTAATCGATTTAATTTTTACCGGATAATCGTTTACCGGGTAGTTAATCTGATGGCTGACATCCTCTACCGGCGTGACAGCCTGAATACCTTTTTCTGCGGCTATCTGCGCTAAATCATCGGCAAGTTTCTCCAGCATCTCATGCTTTAAGGCGATCAGATCCTGCTGGTCGGGCTGCCCTTTCAGCATTGTCCGCCAGTTGGTTTTGTCACCGATATACTGAGTACACAGCTGTTCTACCTTCCCACTGGTGAGGCGGTCGGGGACTCTTAGCATTACGGTAGCCTGGCTGGCGCCCTGATCAATCCAGCGACTGGAAATTCCTTCAGTGACATGACGGGTAATACCCACTTTTAAATTTCCGGTGTTGGCCAGATACACGAAGTGGTCGGAGAAACAATTTTCTTCACCCCATTCCGGTTCGCGACACGTCCCTTCATGGTAATGACACTTCTCCGGTTTGATAATACAGGTATCACACTGGGCCAGTGAGATTACGCAGGGGTAACAATAGCCCTGGTTAAAGCTTTTCTTGGTTTTACGCTGGCAATGGGTGCAATAAATATTGCCACTGAACGTCAGGCTTACCGGTTTACCGATAAGCTCATTCATTGATACGGTGGCATCGCCCACTGGTAGCTCATACAGAGCTACGTGTTCGGCATCCGTGGCGACCCGCATCTTTCTTAGTGTTCCTGAATACTGCATGATTGTGTGTTCCTGTTAATTGCTCAGTTCACCCTGCAAACTCTGGCTCAGCTGGTGCTTAAGCTCATCGAATGACAGTGACTGACTGAGCAGATAATGTAATTTTGCCAGTGTGGCTTCCGGGGTCATGTCAAAGCCGGAGACAACGCCCGCCTGGGACAGGCCATGGCCGGTTTTATACCCCCCCATATTCACCCGTCCTTTAAAGCACTGGGTACAATTAACGACGACAATTTGGCGCTCTGCAGCGGTTTCTAACTGTGCTAACAGCTGCTTGTTCTGCGGCGCGTTACCCACCCCATAACTGAGTAAAATGAGTGCATTGACCGGCTGTTGCAAAGTATTCTCTATGACCATAGGGGAAATCCCCGGATACAGACTCACCAGCCCGATGGGCTGGGCGGTTACCTTACTCACTTTCAGTTCAGTGCTACTGGCTCCGGCAATTTTACCGGCTTTTACACGGATATTGATACCCGCTTCCAGTAAGGGAGGGAAGTTAGGTGAATCAAAGGCGTCGAAGCCATCGGCATCGACCTTACGGCTGCGATTGCCGCGAAACAGTTTATTGTTAAAAAACAGACTGACTTCGGCAATGGGATAATTGGCAGCGATGTATAAGGCATTGAGTAAATTTACCTGGCCATCGGAACGAAGTTCTGCCAGCGGGATTTGCGAGCCGGTTACGATCACCGGTTTGCCCAGGCCCTGTAACATAAAACTCAGTGCCGAGGCAGTATAGGCCATGGTGTCGGTGCCGTGAAGGATGATAAAGCCATCAAATTTATGGTAGTTGGCGGCTATGTCATCGGCGATAAATTGCCAGTCTGCGGGGCTCATATCCGATGAGTCCATGAGTTCATCATATTCACGCAGAGTGAATTGTGGCATCTCCGGGCGATGAAATTCCGGCATCGAGGCCAGGGTATTCGCCAGGAAGCCGGCGGCTGGCACATAGCCCTGGGATGAGGGGCGCATTCCGATTGTGCCGCCGGTGTAGGCAATATAAATTTGTTTACGCATAGTGTTATCACAAACTGCTGACATTTTAGTGATTGTAACAAGGGAATGGTGCCAGGCTAAATGCTTAATGTGCCTGGTTGTGGATTGTTGAGTTCACTTTGGTTGAAAGTTGGCTGATAATGCGGGTGGCTTACTCAGTAATAGCAGGGAAAAAGATGAATTATAAAAAGGGAACGCTGGTCTGTGTCGGGCCTGGAATGGTACTTGGTGCACATATAACCGAGCGTTGTAAAAATCATATTAAGCAAGCCGATATAGTGTTTACCAGTTGCCATCCGGTGATTGAGAAATGGCTGGCGACGCTCAACTCATGTACCTATTCATTGCAGCATCTTTACGCTGACAATAAAGACCGCCGTAATACTTACCAGCAAATGCAGGCTGCTATGCTTGCTGAGGTGCGCAACAATAAAAAAGTGGTGGGCGCGTTTTATGGCCATCCGGGCGTGTTTGCTCAGGTGCCACATCATTCCATTAAACAAGCAACCGAAGAGGGCTTTGAGGCATGGATGGAGCCGGGAATTTCCGCTGACGCTTGTTTGTACGCTGATATGGGCATCGACCCTGGGGCCTATGGTTGCCAGCAATTTGAGGCAAGTCAATTTATGTTTTATCAGCGCAAGCTTGACCCCAGTGCCTATGTTATATTGTGGCAATTGGGTCATGCTGGCGACTTATCGCTAACGCCGCGTCTGACCGGCGCGCCGGAAAGACAGGTTCTGGTGGATATGCTGCTAGAGTATTATGCGCCTTCACATCAGGTAGCGATATATGAGTCGCCTTTTTTGCCTACTCAACAACCGCGGATCATCTGGCAACGCCTGGATGAATTGCCAAAGGCGGATATTTCATTAATTTCGACACTGGTGATCCCGCCCGGGCGACGGTTAATACCGAATGATGAAATTGTCATACGATTAAAGTCGATTTATCCGGCGTCACATGGTAAAAATACAAATAAAGCATTAGGCGAATAATAAGGAGCAAAAAAGATGGGAGCAATTTCTTTGTTAGAAAAGTTGGGGGTAGACCCTAGCTTAGAAATAAATAATTTGTCACCGGCAGAACGGGCCGAACTTGACCAGTTGTTAACCACAATTGCACAGGACAAGAATAACCCTACACTGTCAATTTATGATCCTACAGACCCTGATGATGACGATAACGAACAACCCGAAGAACCTGCAAAAGACGCATAAACGTATTTTTAGATAGCGGTAGGGTAATAACTGTATAGATGCGACGATTTATTTGGTTCGGTTTTTTTCTGTGCCTGAGTTGGTCTGTATTGAGTTCAGAGCATATCGACAAACTGCGGCATATCGATAGTGTTCGTTTGTCCGATCACCAAATGGCAAAAGCCAAACTGGCGAGCATTCCGATGGCGTCTCTGGATACGGATGAAGTGTTCTACTATCGTTATTTGCTAGGTTTGATCCTAACGGTTGACAATGACCTCACCGATATTATTGCCCGTTACGATAGTTTGCTGGAAGAACCTGTGCAGCCGGAACTGCGGCTGCGCATTCTCGGTTCGCTGATAAATTTGCTCGGCGTAAAGCGCGATTGGAAAAGTGGCTTACAGCGGGTCGAGGAATTATTAGCCCTGTTGCAGGAAGTCCCGGATTCCACCTATAAGCCGGATGCTTATCTAAATCTTGCGCTTTTTCATTTGAATATCGGCCAACCTGAAACTGCGTTGCATTTTGCCGAAAAGGCGTTTTCCAGCGAAGCACTGGTACCGCGAATTCGCTGCGGGTTGCATCTGGTCATTATTTCTACCAAGTCTAAATTGCAACTGGATGACCTGTCGCTGGCCGAATTTTCCCAGGCCGACCAGGTCTGTAACAACGCAAATCAGAATTACACCATTGTTAATATTAATATCTGGAAAGCCAAGTGGTTGTTACAGCAAAATCGGCTTGATGAAGCGCAAACAGTATTAACGACCACTCTGATGAAAGCGGAAAAATTCCCTACCGATGGACAACTTATTGAGATTTTCAGTTTGTTTGCTATCGTTTACTGGAAAAATGAAGCCTTTGACAACGCCCGGCACTACGCCGACAAAGTCATGGAAGTGGAGTTTAAAGAAGACTTTCCGCAGCCCTTAATCGATACCTACGATATAAAGCGCCAGCTGGCCGAGCGCAATGGTGATTACAAACAGGCATACCAATACCTGACGGCCCGTCAGCAATTAGAACAAAACATGTATGAACGCCAACTGGCGGACGAAATTGCCATTCAGCAGGCCCGTTTTGACATAGATGCCAAACAAAGTGAAATTGAGCTGCTGGATAAACAAAATGAACTGCTAAAAGCGGAATCCATGCTCATTAATGAGCGCCTGGAAAATTCATTATTGGCACTGGCGCTGGTTTCTATCCTGTTATCATCGTTGTTATTCTGGTCGTATCGTAGCCGTAAAGTGCAATCAAAGTTAAAGATGTTTGCGCAAACCGACGCGCTGACGCAGATTGCCAATCGTGGCCACTTTACCGATTGTTTAACCGAAAAATTATCTCAGGCGCAGAAAAACGGCAGCCTGGTTGGCCTGATCCTGCTCGACCTCGATCATTTTAAAAATATTAATGATACCTATGGCCATCAGGTGGGTGACTGGGCACTAATACAAACCGCTAAAGCCATAAAAGAAAGTGTTGGCGACGATGCCATTGTCGGCCGTCTGGGCGGAGAAGAATTTGGCGCGGTGATTACCGGCAAACAGGAAGCCGAAATTATGCACATCGCCGAGCGCTGCCGGATGGCAATTGAACATATCCAGTCAAGCATGAGCGAGTATCAGTTTAAACTGACTGTCAGTGCTGGCGTAAGTAATTCTTCTCAGGCGGGCTACAAGCTTGAAAACCTCTATGCAGCCGCTGATTTGGCGCTCTATCAGTCCAAACATTATGGTCGCAATCGGGTTTATGAATACTCTTCGACAATGGTAGGTTAATTCTCACTATTTACTGCTATATTTACCCCTGCGAGCGCATTCAACTGGCATGGGTAGTTAGCCTTGATTATCCGTGCAATGATTAATAAGTCCGTCTGTCTGAAGTAAAGGCAAGTTATTTGGTATTGCGAGTAATTCCCAGACCGTTATGGCAGCAATCCGGTGTCATCGGATTGCTGATAATAATGCTTTCGTTGCCGGTAAGCGCAACAGAAGCCCCTGTACAGTTGTTGGCACAAGCCGATACGCTGAGAGTCACCGATCCTGCCAAATCGCGGCAGTTATTACAGGCATTGAGCAACCAGTCTTTAACGCCGGCTGAGCAGGATTACCGTGACTATCTGCTGGGATTTCACGCTGCAATCGCCAGTGATTCTGACCGCGCCGTTAGCATTATAGAGCCTATAAGTCGCAGGCACCCGGCTGATGAACTTGGCTTACGTGCCAGAGCTACGCTACTTAGCATTTACTACGGTTACCGGGAGTGGTCAGAGGGCTTGCTACTGTCTGCTGAACTAAAGGCACTGTTAGGCCAATTGCCGAGAAACAATACCTGGTACACAGCGAACATTAGCGTGGTGAATTACTATAGCAACCTGCAAATGTATAACGAGGCGCTTCAGTTACTTGAACGGGTTACCGGCCCGGAACTGGCGAAGGTGAGCGGCGAGATGCGCTGTCGCTATATTGCACAGGAATTCCGAGCGCAAAAGGGGCTCGATATTAACGCCATTACGCCTCGTTGGCTGGCAACGCTGGAGGCCGCTTGTCTGTCGTTGCCAAAATCACTTTATACCGTTGAACCCTTTATTAACTGGACGCGTTATTTACTTGACTCCGGGCAATATGAGGCCGTTTTAGCGGCCGTCGGTCGTTATGAACCAGCCATTAAAGCACTCAACTATTTTTACTATTGGGTGGTCCTTAAAAACATTGAAGCCCAGGCTCTCTATGCATTAGGCCAATACGACGAAGCCGAAGCGAAAGTAGACCCAATACTGGCTCGACAGGAGATGGCTGACTATTCAGAAGGGCTGGTCACCGCAGCTACTCTGAAAGCAAAAATCCGCAAACAACAGAACGATTACCCGCAGGCTTATCACTGGCAGCAGGTCGCCATTGAGAGCGAAAACAGTCAAAACCGCCTCGCCGCGACCCAATACCTGGCAGTGAATAATGCTCAGGCGACTTTGCGTCAGGCCGACGAGGAACTTCGGCTGTTATCCAGCCATCAGGCATTGTTGGCTAACCAGGTGGCACGGGCCGAACAAAACGTTATCGGCACTTATTTACTTATTGCGCTGGCAGCTTCACTGTTATTTATTACGGTTTTCGGTATTCGTAGGCTGCAAAAACAGCAACAATTGCTGGCCAGGCTTGCCTCAACAGACTCGCTCACAGGGCTCGATAACCGCCGCGAGTTTATGCAGGTAACACAACAGGCACTGCAGCATAATAGCAGTGCAGAACCGCTCAGCCTGATCATGTTTGATCTGGATAATCTGAAGTGGGTTAACGACAATTATGGCCATCAGGCGGGTGATTGGGTGTTGATGCAGGTTGGCGAAGTATTAGCCGCGCATCTGACTGATGCGACGGTGAGTTGTGCACGAGTTGGCGGGGAAGAGTTCGTGTTGTGCTTAAAGGACACTGATGTCAATCAGGCCCTGGCCTATTGCCATGACATTCAAAACTGGCTGGGAGATATTGATACCCAAACACAACTCGATGGTTTACAACTGAGTGCCAGCTTTGGGGTGTGTGATACTGATCAGGTGGGCAAGCAACTGGACTCGCTTATTAGCGGCGCCGACCTTGCTATGTATAAAGCGAAAAAAGCCGGACGCCGTCGGGCAGTTAAGTACTCCATGGACAAGAAAGATAAAGAAGAGGCTATTTAACCTCTTCTCCGGCCGCCTGACGGTCGGCATGATAACTGGAACGTACCATGGGGCCACAGGCGGCATGGGTAAAGCCTAATGCCTTAGCGGTATCACCAAGTGCATTAAATTCATCCGGGTGCACATAGCGTTTTACCGGGAAGTGGTGACGGCTAGGTTGCAGGTACTGACCCAGTGTCAACATCTCCACATCGTGCGCACGCAGGTCTTTCAGAACCTCAGCAATCTCTTCCTGACTTTCACCCATGCCCATCATCAAACCAGATTTGGTAGGGACGTCAGGATGCTGCGCTTTGAATTTTTTGAGTAAGTCGAGTGACCACTGGTAGTTAGCGCCTGGACGACATTCGCGGTACAAACGCGGAATGGTTTCCAGGTTATGGTTAAATACATCCGGTGGTGTGTCTTTAAAGATGTCCAGTGCGCGGTCCATGCGGCCGCGGAAATCCGGTACCAGTACTTCAATTTTAGTCGCCGGGCTGTGTTCCCGAATGGCTTTAATGCAGTCAACAAAGTGCTGGGCGCCACCGTCACGCAAATCGTCGCGGTCTACGGAAGTAATTACCACATATTTGAGCGCCATTTCCTTAATGGTTGTTGCCAGCTTCAGTGGCTCTTCAGCACTTGGTGGTAACGGTTTACCGTGGGCAACATCACAAAACGGGCAACGACGGGTACAAATATCACCCAAAATCATAAAGGTAGCAGTACCATGATTAAAGCATTCCGCCAGGTTAGGGCAGCTGGCTTCTTCGCATACCGAGTGCAGGTTATTTTTGCGCAGGGTTTTCTTGATGTGATCAATGCGATCCGTTGTGCGTGGCAGCTTAATCTTTATCCATTCAGGCTTACGCAGCATTTCCTCTTTTTCAGTAGGAACGATGGTAACCGGAATGTGCCTGACCTTTTCATCATCGCGGAGTTTAACTCCGGCTTTTGCCTTTACGTTACTCATTAAAGCCTTCTATAGTTTGCAAAGTTGGCAGAGCGAGTTCAGCCTGTAAGTGGCTTAACATTAACTCTGTCGCTTTTTGAATGTTATCCGGCCCGCCTAGACGGGCGCAATCAGTCATGGCCATGCCCTGGTAGCCACACGGATTAATCCGCTCAAACGGCGTAAGGTCCATGTTAACGTTGAGTGCCAGACCATGAAAAGAGCAGCCTTTACGGATGCGTAATCCCAGTGAACAAATTTTCTGACCGTCAACGTAAACGCCGGGCGCATCGGGGCGGGCATTAGCCACAATATTACTGGCTCCCAGGGTGGCTATTACCGCATTTTCCATGGCAGTCACCAGTTCGCGGACGCCCATTTTGCGGCGTCGTACGTTCAGCATCAGATATACCACTAGCTGGCCGGGACCGTGATAGGTAACCTGACCACCGCGGTCAACCTGAACCACCGGAATATCGCCGGGCATGAGGATGTGCTCAGCCTTGCCAGCCTGCCCCTGAGTGAACACCGGCTCGTGCTCTACCAGCCAAATTTCATCGGCATCATCAGTGGTGCGTTGATCCGTGAAGGTTTGCATGGCCTGCCAGACGGGCTCATAAGCTCGTTTGCCTAAGTGCCTGACAATCACCGTTTCCCGGGCGACCTTATCAAGGGTGTCTGTCACTTAAAGTACAACTCTCACTAATTCAATTTTTGCCAGTTCGGTATAAATTAATTCCATATGTTCTTTGCTCGTTACCGTTACAGCAACTGACACAGAGTGGTAATTCCCTTTAGCGCTTGGCTTTACCGTGGGCGCATAATCGCCCGGGGCATGTTCCTGCAAGCAGGATACCACATGTAACGGCAAATCGTGGTGAGCAATGCCCATCACTTTAAAGGTTTGAACCGTGGGGAAGTCCAGCAGTTCATCAAATCGAGTGTCTAATTTAGTCACTTTGTTTACCTCTCAAAATAGCACGGCACGAATTCTACCAATTCGTGCCGTACACCACCAGACTGCATGTAATAAACAAGCGGTTATCTGGTATTAATCATTCAGACCTAACTGTAAAGTTACATAGTCGAGTAACCTGTCGAAGAGTCCACCTTCTTTGACTTCCTGAAGAGTCACTAACGGGTACTGAGCCACGTCTTCCCCTTCTAACTGGATATACAGGGTACCTACGACTTCGCCTTTGGCTAGCGGCGCTTCAAGATTCTTATCCATTTCAAAGTTAGCTTCCAGGTTTGCCACCTGACCGCGTGGAATCGTAATAGGGGTAGACTGGTTAATACCTAAATCAACCGTGTCACGATCACCCATATAGATACGATGAGACACAAAGCTGTCTCCGGCCTTGTAGGGGGTGACGGTTTCATAAAAGCGGAAACCGTAGCGAAGTAACTTTTTGTTCTCCACTTTACGTGCACGCTCACTGTCGGTACCCATTACCACTGACACCAGGCGCATATCACCCTGGGTGGCTGAGGTAATCAGCGAGTAACCGGCATCTGAGGTATGACCGGTTTTAATGCCGTCTACGTTAAGGCTTTGATCCCATAACAGGCTGTTGCGGTTGTACTGCTTAATGCCGTTGTAAGTGAATTCTTTTTCACTGTAAATCTTATACATGTCTGGCGTTTCTTTAACCAGCGCGCGGGACAGGGTAGCCATGTCGCGCGGCGACGTATAGTGATCCGGATCGTGCAGACCATGAGAATTCACAAAGTTACTTGCATTCATACCGAGGTTGGCGGCATGAGCGTTCATCATACTGGCAAACGCACTTTCTGAACCAGCAATGTGCTCTGCCATGGCCACGCAGGCATCGTTACCAGACTGCACGATAATACCGCGAAGCAGATCGTGAACGGTCACCGTGGTGTTCACTTCAATAAACATTTTTGAAGAATCCGGAAAATTCTTCGCCCAGGCGTTTTCGGAGATTTTCACTTCGTCATCTAACGAAATATTACCGGCCTGTATCTCTTTGCCAATGACGTATACTGTCATGATTTTAGTCAAACTGGCGGGCGCCAGCTGCATGTCAGCATTTTGCTCGGCAATACTGGTGCCGGTTTCATAATCGAGTAACACGAAGCCTGCAGCGGCAACGGTTGGTGGTGGGGGAATGACTACTGCGGCCCTGGCGGTTTGCCAGTAAGCACTGAGTAGCAGGGCAATGCTTAATAGCAAGGCAGAGATAAAAGACGGTTTAGCGCGCTTTATTTTATTATGCATGGTTTTACCGTTTGAGTTGAAAGCGAAAATCTGATGTATCGACAGCATTTTAACGTATGCCGTAGGCTTGGACTAGAGTCGGGGCAAAAAGTTTAATTTCAATGAGGCTACGGGACTATTTCCAGGAATTTTATGCTTAAAGACTCGCTGCCACCTTATAAGCGCCCGGATAGCCGTTTTGTTTGAGTTCGTCGAGCAGCATATTGAGCTTAAATCTATCGGTGAGCGGCCCCAGTCGTAGCCGGTAGATATCGTCGATCAGCGGAAATTCTGCCGGTACCTGATACAGCGACGACAGGCCGTCAGAGAGTTGTTTGGCCCGTTTGGCATCAGACAGCGCTGCTACCTGAATATAATATCCCTGACTGGCCGCGATATCAGACAGGGCGGCACTGTCACTTGTTTCTGTCTGCAATGTGCCAGCCACGGTTTCTACGGCAGGCTTGCTGGCGGTTTGTAATACGTCTTCCGCCGGCAGTTCTCCGGCATACAGCGCATAAGGGACGGCAGGTTCAGTCCCCACGGTCACCATATCGTCAGTGTCGACGTGGATAACCTCGAGTTTTACCTTTGTAGTGCCATGCTGATGAAAGCCGAGCTTTTTGGCCGCTGCATAGGATAAATCGATGATCCGTTCAGAATGAAACGGACCACGGTCGTTAACGCGCACGATGGCCTGCTGTTGATTTTCCAGATTGGTAACGCGCACGTAAGAGGGCAAGGGCAGTGTTTTATGCGCCGCCGTCATGGCGAACATGTCATAGACTTCACCATTGGACGTAAGATGACCATGAAACTTCTGACCATACCAGGATGCTTTGCCGGTGGCGGCATAGCCTTTGCCGGTTTTCAGCGGTCGGTAATGTTTACCGAGCACTTCATAGGGTAAGCTGTTTTGTTCGCGATAAGGCTCGTATCTGGGCTCTGCATCTTCCATTAGCGGTTCCGGATACACAAAGTCCGGCGCGGAATCCGTGGTTTGGGTATAGCGTGACGGCGCCTGACAGGCGCTCAGCAATAACATTGCAGAAAAGCTAAGTAAGAATGAATATCGGGTCATTAGCGCGACAATAATCTTTTTTGTGTGCCGATACCCATTAGCATGCCAAATCCGGCTAATAAAGTCACCATTGAAGTGCCGCCGTAACTCACCAGCGGTAATGGTACGCCAACCACCGGCAGAATGCCTGATACCATGCCCATATTGACAAAAACGTAAACGAAAAACGTGAGTGTAATACTGCCGGCCAGTAATTTACTGTAAGCATTTTGGGCGCGTACCGCGAGCATCAGCCCACGGATAATAATAAACAGATAAATGGCCAGTAACAGCAACACGCCGGTGAGGCCAAATTCCTCACTGAACACGGCAAAGATAAAGTCAGTGTGACGTTCCGGCAAAAACTCCAGCTGTGACTGGGTACCTTGCAGCCAGCCTTTACCTTCCAGTCCGCCAGAACCTATGGCAATTTTTGACTGGATAATGTGGTAACCGGCACCCAGCGGATCGCTTTCGGGGTTCATAAAAGTGATCACGCGCTGTTTTTGATAATCCTGCATCAAAAAGTACCACATAATAGGCAGAAAAGCGCCGCCCAGTCCGGCCACAATAGTAATAAGACGCCAGCTCATACCGGCCAGAAAGATGGCAAAGATACCGGAACTGGCGATCAGCAGGGAGGTGCCGAGGTCGGGTTGTTTAGCAATTAAAATGGTCGGCACAACGACCAGCATAAAGCCAATGATAATCTGCGGTAGTCGCGGTGGCAGGGTAAATTTGCTGATATACCAGGCCACCATCATGGGCACGGCCAGCTTCATTGCTTCAGAGGGCTGGAAGCGAATAAAGCCCAGGTCGAGCCAGCGCTGGGCGCCTTTACCTACATCACCAAACACCAGTACGGCGATGAGCATTAATATGCCAGCGCCATAGGCATAGATACTCAGGCGCCGAAAAGCCATTGGCGGCACCTGGGCCAGAACAACCATTACGCCTATGGCAATACCAAGGCGGACCACCTGGCGTTCAATAAGAGCCATGTCCTGACCGCCGGCCGAATAAATGGTGATCAGACCCACTCCCATTAAGACCAGCAAGCCGAGTAGCAAAGGCAGATCAATGTGGATACGATCCCAAAAACTGATGTGATTTTCTCTTAACCTGCTGCGCTTCACTGATCCGGCTCTCCGTTACTTGCCGGTGCGGAGGCGAATAACTCCGGCTGATAAAGTTCAAAATAGGCATCCATCATAACCCGCGCCATCGGGGCGGCATTTTTACTGCCTCCGCCGGCGTTTTCGAGTACCACTGCCACCGTTATTTCCGGCTTTTCATAAGGCGCGTAGCCAATATACATGGCGTTATCCCGTAAGCGCTCGGCGACTTTTTCAGCGTCGTACTTTTCACCCTGGGCAACTGAGAATAATTGCGCGGTGCCAGTTTTGCCCGCTGATATATAGGGGGTGTCGGCGAAAGCAAAGCGAGCGCCTCCTCGTTCGCCATTAACTACCATGTACATAGCGTTCTGGATTACATCCCAGTTTTCGCGGTTAACAATATCGATAGGGCGCAAAAATTTAAGCGGCTCTGGTTGCAGGGTGCCGTCGGCCTCACGGTAACCCTGCAGGATCTGTGGCACAAACCGGGCACCGTAGTTAACCAGTGCATTGGTAGCATGAACCAGCTGGATTGGGGTGGTTGTCCAGTATCCCTGGCCAATGCCTACCGCGATGGTATCGCCGATGTACCATGGCTGATTAAAGCGAGCCCGTTTCCAGCCTCGACTGGGCATGTTGGCGTCGCTCTCTTCGTATAAGTCGATACCGGTATAATCACCAAAGCCAAACTCAGACATGTAATCACTGATCCTATCGATACCCATTTCATAGGCCAGATCATAAAAATAAGTATCGCAAGACACCTCGACCGCGCGGGTCAGGTCTACTTCGCCATGACCCCATTTACGCCAGTCGCGCCACACATGAGAGACATTGGGTAAACGGTACTGACCGGTATCGGTAATTGAATATTCTGGTGTGACGGTATCGGTTTCCAGCCCCAATAAGCCCAGCAGCGGTTTGACTGTTGAAGCCGGCGGATACTGACCCTGAGTGGCGCGGTTAATTAAGGGTCGGTCCGGCGAGTTAAGCAGTGCGGAATAATTTTTACTACTGATACCATGAACAAACAAATTGGGGTCATAACCGGGATTGGAATACATCGCCAGAATACCGCCGGTATGTGCCGATGAAATAATGATGGTTCCACGTTGATCCTTAAGCGCTTCCTGCGCAGCCTGCTGCAGACGAATATCAATGTTCAGCACAATGTCACGACCGGGGGTGGGAGGTTGTACATCCAGGGTGCGAATGATCCGGCCCTGACTGTTAACTTCCACCTGCTGATAACCCACTTTGCCGTGGAGAATGTCTTCGTGGTATTTTTCGATACCCAGCTTGCCTATGTCGTAAGTCGCCGCATAATTGGCTTCTTCACCGGCTTCCTGAATTTTTTGTAAATCTTTTTTGTTGATTTTAGAGACATAACCCAGAGTATGGGTGAGGGTTTCCTTAAACGGATAGTGCCGGGCCAGCCGTGCTTCGATGGAAACGCCGGGGAAGCGATGGCTGCGACTGGCAAAGCGCGCGACTTCTTCTTCTGTCAGGCGGGTACGTAGCGCCACCGGTTTAAAGCGACGCTGACCTCGCAGGGATTTTTTAAAATCCTCTACTTCTTCATCTGTGATCCCCATCAGGGCCTGCAGAAAGATTAAAGTATGCTCAAGGTTATCGACTTTTTCCGGAATAATTTCCAGACTGTAAACCGGACGGTTTTCAGCCAGTAGCACGCCATTGCGATCGTAAACCAGTCCACGATTAGGCGCGATAGGCAGTACTTTAATCCGGTTACCATTGGAGCGCGTCTGGTAATCCTCAAAATGTTCTACCTGCAAATAATAGAGATTACTGACAACCATCACCAGTAGGGCAAAAACCACCAGCGCTGCGATAACCGCACGGCGGGCAAACAGATTTGCCTCAGCCGTGTGGTCACGAATTGTCTGACGCTTAATGGGCATGCATTACTCTCTGTGGTAAGGGTGGTTCTGGGTAACAGACCATGCCCGGTACAGAGATTCAGCCACAATAATACGTACCAGCGGATGCGGTAGCGTGAGAGGTGACAGTGACCAGCGTTGTTCGGCCAGTTCACAGCAGGCAGGAGCAAGTCCCTCCGGTCCGCCAATCAACAGGCTGACATCGCGACCGTCCATTTTCCAGCTGTCGAGCTGACGGGCCAGGACAGGGGTATCCCAGGGGCGACCGGTGACTTCCAGGGTAACCACTTTATCTGATTTACCAATGGCCGCTATCATCGCTTCGCCTTCTTTTTGCAGAATGCGTTTAATATCGGCATTTTTACCCCGCTTGCCAGGCGGGATCTCAGTAAACGTCACCGGCATATCTGCCGGAAATCTGCGCAGAAATTCATTGGTGCCGGTGCTTACCCAGTCTGGCATTTTATTACCAACCGCAATTACCTGTATGCGCACAGCTTACTAACTCCGTGTCGACAAGGGGTTAACCCCAGAGTTTTTCCAATTGATAAAAGTCGCGGGCTTCATCCTGCATGATATGCACAATAATGTCACCTAAGTCGACCAGTACCCAGTCTCCGGTTTCTTTGCCTTCAACATTTAACGGGGCGTGACCAGCGTGTTTGGCTTCTACCTGGACATGTTCTGCAATAGAACTGACATGCCGTTTGGAGTTACCCGAACAGATGACCATGGTATCAGTGACGGTTGATTTTCCTTTTACATTTAATTCAACGATATCCCGTCCTTTCATATCGTCAATTTTGTCTAAGACAAACGCTTTGAGTTGCTCGTGTTGCAAAAGTTCTCCTCACTGACACCTTAAATGGTGCCGTATAACTTATGTTGTTTAATATAGTGCAAGACTGCTGGGCTAAGCCAGTCAGTCACCACACTGTCAGATATCTGGTTTGTGGTCAGGGCATCACGCAATTGTGTTGATGACACGGCATAATCCTGACTATCCGTAAAATACACCAGGCCGGATGGTTGATTATAAAAAGCGTTCAGCTGTGAACTGTGACGCTCTGCAAGCCATGCTTGTAATGCTTCGTCCGGCTCGCCGGTTGAGGCAGGGCGGCGCATTACTACAATATGACAATAGTCAGTCAGCGATTGCCACTCATACCAACTGGTCAGATTATACAGTGAATCTTCGCCTAACAGAAAAAACAATGGTTCATCGCCGCGCATGTTGCGTAAATACTGCAGGGTTTTTACCGTATACGAAGGTGCCGGTAAGGATAATTCCAGCGGCTCAACGTAAAGTGCCGGCTCCTCTTTGCAAGCCAGTTCAAGCATTTTTAAGCGATGGGCACTGGTCGTCTCGGGGGCCGTTTTATGGGGCGGTAACTTGCACGGCAATAACCCCAGCCGCTTAACACCAATTTCGTTTATCGCTTCCAGACCGGCCTTAATGTGCCCCTGATGCGGCGGATTAAAGGTGCCCCCTAATAATGCCCGCATCAGACGCTGTCTGCACTTTCTGCAAAGGCCATATGCCCCAGCGGTACGCCAGTGAATAGCAGACATAAATGGCAAAGTTTGATGTAGGGTCTGACCACCGAGGTCTGTTTAAACAGCTGATCGGCTTCTGTAAGTTGCTCACCGATAAGGGTTAGTTCACCCTTGGATAAACGCTGCATGGCCTGTTGGTAGAAGCCCTGGCGGTTTTTCCAGATGCCGAGTTTGGGCCAGGTGATGGTTTGCCCGGTATTCTGTAAATGGTTAAGCTTCCAGAGTGTCTGCCATTCCCGCACCAAAGCCCAGATGATGATATTCGGCTCAATACCTTCACTTTCCAGGCGCTGGAGAATTTTAACGCACCGGGTGCGATCGCCCTGCAGCATGATGTCGACCAGCTGAAAGACATTAAAGCGTGACTGGTCCACTAAGGCGCTGGCCAATCGCTCTTCATCCAGTTGTTTATCCGGGTAAGCGAGGCTGAGCTTTTCGATTTCCTGGGCGGCAGCCATCAGGTTGCCTTCACTAAAATCAGCGATTAATTTAACGCAGGCCGGACTAAACTGAAACGCCTCCGATTGCAGGCGTTGCTGGATCCATTTATGCAGCTGAGCCCCTTCCAGCGGGTAGCAAATGGTAAACACGCCAATGGCGTCGAGAGCCTTAAACCATTTGGTGCGCTGCACATCTTTACCGATCCTTGCCCCATGGATGATCAGCAGGGTATCGGCAGATAAATTGCCAGCGAGCTCGGTAAGCAGGCCCGCACCTTCGGTACCCGGTTTGCCTGTGGGTAATTCCAGTTCAATTAACTGCCGGGCCGCGAATAATGACATACTTTGGCTGGCATCGATTAAACGTGACCAGCTGAATTCCCCATCAGCGACCAGCACGGTTCGCTCATCGAACCCCTGTTGTTTTGCTGCAGTTCTCAGCGCCTGCAGGATTTCAAACTTTTGCTGTGGTTCATCGCCAAATATCAGGTAACAGCCTTTGAGCCCTTCTTTTAAGGTTTGTCTGAAGCGATCGGGATAAACCTGCACCTTGTTATAGCCCCGCGTACTGGCTGGATAACAGGCGGATAATTCGGTCTGCCGCTTCCAGGCGCATTTCACTCAGCACCAGGTTGAGTTCGCGTGACTTTGCCAGTACCTGATCAGGGTCGTCCTGATATTCACGTAATACTTCGAAAGCGGTTTTTAACTCTTCACCGTTGGGAAATACCACCGTGTAGCGAACGCTGTAGATCAGCTCGTATTCCGCCACCTGACCGGTAGCAAAGACCGAGAGTAACCGACGGTCCAGTTTTTCTGGCTGTAGCCGAAGGGTAATAGTCGTTGCTTTTAACGCAGGTTCAGCTTCGGCGCCGCCGTTAATCTGATACACATTCATGCGACTTTCCAGCGCTCTGATCAAAGGCGCGTTCTGGCTGCTGGCCTGAACGTACAAATAGTCAGTGTTACTGGGTAAAGTTTTTTCACTGCGCAAATGAAAACCACAGCTGGCAAGTGCCAGTGTGGTAATCAAAATAAGCAGCGTTTTGCTGATAGCTGTCAGGTTGTGCATTAGTTAGCCACGATATTGACCAGTTTACCCGGCACCACGATAACCTTACGAATGGTTTTACCTTCGGTAAACGGCTGAACGTTTGGCTGTTCTTTGGCAAGTTGCTCCACTTCTTCTTTGCTGGCGCTGGCTGATACGGTAATTTTCGCCCGTAACTTGCCATTGACCTGAACAATGATGAGCTTCTCATCTTCCACCAGAGCCGCTTTGTCTGCAACCGGCCAGGGGGCGGTTTCAATGCTGTCAGTGTGGCCAAGTTTAGCCCATAAGTGATGACAAATATGTGGCGTAATCGGATTTAACAACAGCACCATACTGGTGACCGCCTCGCGCATCAGAGCAATATCCTGGGCGCTTTCCTGCGGCGCTTTTTGCAGATGGTTCAGCAGTTCCATTATTGCCGCTACGGCTGTATTAAAGGTTTGGCGGCGGCCCAGATCATCACTGACCTTTTCAATGGTTTTATGCAACTCGCGGCGCAGTGCCTGCTGGGATTTATCCAGCGCTTTAACATCCAGGGAGTCTGGTGTGCCAGCGGCCAGATGATCATTAACCAGTTTCCATACCCGACGCAGGAAGCGGTTAGCCCCTTCAACCCCAGAATCAACCCACTCCAGAGTCTGCTCCGGAGGCGCAGCGAACATGGTAAATAAGCGAACCGTGTCGGCACCGTACTGGTCGATAACCTGTTGCGGATCGATACCATTGTTTTTGGACTTTGACATCTTGGTCATGCCACCGTGCTGTACCGGCGTGTTATCGGCGGTCAGCCACGCTTTAGTAATACGTCCCTTGTCATCTTTCTCGGTTGACACTTCCGTGGGCGAGTACCAGGTTTTCTTACCTTTATCGTCTTCACTGAAGTAAGAGTCAGCCAGCACCATCCCCTGACAAAGCAAACGCTTGTAAGGTTCGTCAGAATTGACCAGGCCTTCATCACGCAATAATTTGTGATAGAAACGGGAATACAACAGGTGCAGTATGGCGTGTTCGATACCGCCTACGTACTGGTCCACCGGCAGCCAGTAATTGGCTTTCGCCGGATCCAGCATCGCATCATCGGTATTGGCACAACTATAACGGGCGTAATACCAGGAGGATTCCATAAAGGTATCAAAAGTATCGGTTTCGCGTAGCGCGGCCTGGCCATTAAAAGTGGTTTTGGCCCACTCCGGATCGGCTTTAATAGGGGAGGTAACACCGTCCATTTCAACATCTTCGGGCAGTATCACCGGCAATTCTTCGGCTGGGACGGGGACGGATTCACCGTTTTCCAGGTTCAGCATTGGGATTGGCGCGCCCCAGTAGCGCTGACGGCTCACGCCCCAGTCGCGCAGACGGTAATTAACCTTCCGCTCACCGCAACCCAGTGTTACCAGTTTATCAGCTATGCCATTAAAAGCTTCGTCAAACGCCAGGCCGTCAAAGTCGTTGGAATTGATCAGCAGGCCTTTTTCAGTATACGCTGCAGCGCTTAAATCACACTCGGCGTTACTGTCTTCAAGTGGTTTGATTACCTGTTTTATGGGTAAGTCGTAGCGGGTAGCAAATTCCCAGTCGCGCTGATCGTGCCCTGGTACCGCCATCACCGCCCCGGAGCCGTAATCCATCAATACGAAGTTAGCTACCCACACAGGTAACTGTTCGCCGGTCAACGGATGAACGACATAAAAACCGGTGGAGCAGCCTTTCTTCTCCATCGTTGCCAGTTCCGCTTCAGCCACCTTGGTATTTTTACATTCATCTATAAACCTGGCGACGTCGGCGCTATTTTGAGCCGCAGCCTCGGCCAGAGGGTGCTGGGCAGCCACGGCCACATAGGTCACCCCCATAAAGGTATCCGGGCGGGTGGTATAAACGGTTAAATCGCTAACGTCATTAACTTCGCTGGCCATTTCAAAGGTAATTTCAACGCCTTCTGAGCGACCAATCCAGTTTGCCTGCATGGCTCTGACTTGTTCCGGCCAGTCTTCTAACTGTTCCAAATCCTGTAACAGTTCTTCAGCGTAATCGGTAATCTTGATAAACCATTGAGGAATTTCTTTTTGTTCGACTACCGCACCTGAACGCCAGCCGCGGCCATCAATAACCTGCTCATTGGCCAGTACCGTCTGGTCTACCGGGTCCCAGTTCACGGTTGAGTTCTTTTTGTATACCAGGCCTTTTTCATACAGGCGGGTAAAGAACCATTGTTCCCAACGATAGTAGTCGGCTTTACAGGTGGCAACTTCACGATCCCAGTCATAACCAAAGCCCAGTGATTTGAGCTGGTTTTTCATGTAATCGATATTGGCGTAGGTCCACTTTGCCGGTGCCGTATTGTTATTAATTGCGGCGTTTTCCGCAGGCAGGCCAAACGCATCCCAACCCATTGGTTGCAGTACATTTTTGCCCTGCATACGTTGAAACCGGCTGATTACGTCACCGATGGTATAGTTGCGTACGTGCCCCATGTGGAGGCGACCACTAGGGTAAGGAAACATTGACAGGCAGTAGAATTTTTCTTTGCCCGGTTCTTCTGTCACCTTAAAGGCATTGGTGTCTTGCCAATGCTGTTGAACAGCATTTTCGATTTCTTGTGGGTTATACTGATTTTCGGCCATTTACCTGAGGCTTCCGCTTTATTTAAACTTTGACAACTGTGCTGGCAGCAGGCGTGAAAAGGCGTCTAAACACTACCGTCAGCATGTTACGGGTATAATAACCCCATAGAATAACTTAGCGGTGGCATCTCTCACAATAGGCTGAACCGAATGAAGCGGAATAATTGGCTTAATTGACCGTAATTTAATCGTTATTCAGGTAATTTACCAAACCTTGCAATTGTAAACCCTGCACCTGGGCAACGATGGGGGCCAGTTTGGCAAATCCATCCGGGGTAAATCCCTGCACGCGATAGGTGAGCGTAATCTGTGTGCTGGTCTCAGTGGTTGTAAAGGCCCAGTCCAGTGAACCGAATACGCCCATGCCCTGAAGCGGGCCGAGCCCGCCGGTCATTCTGAGCAATTTTTCCGGATCCACAAATATAATTTGCATGTGCTGTGCAGAGCGCGCCTGTGACACTTCGCAGAAACACCCCCCGGCGTTGGCGTCAAGGGTAAGCTGGCCTTGCTCACCCCACCAGGTGTGGCTTTTTGGCCACCATTTATCGATGTCGTTTATCAGTGCCTGCCAGACAATATCCGCCGGCGCATCAATACTGACTTTGTTTGTCACGATAAAGCCGCTGTCACTCACGGCAACGACCTCTGATTTAGCGATGCAGGTGGCACTTAATAATACGGCGAGGAGAGCAAATAACTTCATGGCGTCAGTTCACAACGAAAGGTGATTAATCAATGAGCTAGGCTAGTATGGAAATTAACCAAACACAAGTTTAAGGTTTGACAGACAAGGGGAATCAGGATTCACTGTAAGAAGAGAAAATAAAGAAGAACATTGTTATGACCTGGGAGCGGTTACCTGCCACACAGCTCACCCCCAATATTAATCGTCGGGCCATTAATCAGGCGCTTAAGGACGATGCCGCATTAAATTCAACCTTTATTGGTCAGGAGCGCGCCCGCGAAGCGCTGACCTTTGGGTTGAATATTGATTCTACCGGTTACAACCTGTATGTCATGGGTGAACATGCCACAGGCCGCTTTACGCTGGTAAAAGAGTATATTGAACGGCATGTCAGCAAACTGGCTACACCGGATGACTGGTGTTTTATTAATAATTTCGAAGAAGAACGTGAACCGCTGGTTTTACGGATGCATCCGGGCGGTGCCCGGGAGTTTGCCAAGGACATGGCCAATCTGGTTGACGAGCTACTCGATACGTTTCCGGCAGCGTTTGATAACCCGGGTTATCAACGTAAAAAGGCGGCCATTGCCAGGCACTTTGAACAAAAATACGATGAAGCCATTAACAGCGTAGAACGTTTTGCTCAGGCTAATTCGGTGGCCATGCACGAAGAGCAGGGCACGGTAAGCTTTGCGCCCATAGTGAACAATAAACCCATTGATGACAGTGACTTTGCACTGCTTTCAGAACAGCAGCGGGAAGGGTTTTACAAGCTGATAGTGGAACTTGAAAACCGGCTCAGTGAGAGCCTGTTGTCACTCCCCGTGTGGAAGCGCGAAAACTCAGAACAGT
Organism: uncultured Alteromonas sp.; assembly: GCF_913058315.1. Lineage (GTDB taxonomy): Bacteria > Pseudomonadota > Gammaproteobacteria > Enterobacterales > Alteromonadaceae > Alteromonas. The sequence continues at coordinate 65,074 of NZ_CAJXQY010000007.1, forward strand.
TACGTAAATTAAACAGTGATACGGCCGAGCACGGCATCAGACCCTTACTTAAAGAGCTGGAGCATAAGTATGCCGGCGATCTGGGCGTGTTAAAACACCTCAGGCAGTTAAAGTCTCATTTAATTGAAGCGGTGGTGGCATTTTTAGTTGAGGATCCCAAAGCGGAAAAACTTGATGAACGGGATCGCCGGGAGATACTGGAAGAACATTTTCTGCCCAATGTCATTTGTGCCCATAGTCTGGATGGCGGTGCACCGGTTGTGTATGAGCCAAACCCCACGTATCAGAATTTGTTTGGCTTAATTGAATACACTCACCTTGGTGGGGCGATGTATACCAACTATAAAATGATCCGGCCAGGAGCACTTCACAAGGCTAACGGCGGCTATTTATTGCTCGACGCCGACCAGCTGTTACATCAGCCTTATGTTTGGGAAGCACTGAAGCTGGCCGTAAAGTTTGGCAAATTAAAGATGGATTTACCTCAACAGGATGTGGGGATGGCCAGCGCGATGACGCTGATGCCACAGGCGATTGATTTAAAAGTAAAGGTAATCCTGATGGGGTCGCGGGATCTTTACTACACGCTGCAGGATTACGACTCCGAGTTTAACGAACTATTCCGGGTGCTGGTCGATTTTGATCATGAGATCAGTGCCACCCGGCAAAACTTATTTGATTTTGTTGGCCGGGTGCGTAAAAAAATCAGTCAGCTGGGCCTGACTGGTATTACCCAACCGGCTATGTATCGCCTGGTAGAGTATTCGCTGCGGATGGCCGAACATCAGGAAAAGCTCTCTGCGCATTTTGCTGATGTGATCGAATTACTTAACGAAGCCCATTATTTCTGTGCCAAAGTAGGTGATACGCAAATTGACCTGAGTCATTTAAATTCGGCATTGATGGCCAAAAAGCGCCGTACTGGCCGGGTCAGCACTTCATTACTGAACGATATCAAGGAAGGTCAGGTCCTCATTGCTACACACGGCAAAGCTATCGGTAAAGTGAATGGCCTGACGGTAATGGATATTGGTGACACGGCTTTTGGTACGCCGGCCCGCATTACCGCAACCGTTTATGCCGGCGCGAATGGCGTAGTGGATATTGAAAGGGAAGTAGAGCTGGGTCAGCCTATTCACTCTAAAGGGGTGATGCTGTTAACCGGCTATCTTGGTAATAAATATGCCCAGTCTTTCCCGCTTACCGTGTCGGCTAATATTGCGCTGGAGCAATCTTATGGGCATATCGATGGTGACAGTGCTTCATTAGGCGAACTGGTGGCACTGATTTCCGCTATTATCGATATTCCTGCCCGCCAGTCGCTGGCCATCACCGGTTCGATTAATCAGTATGGTGAGGTGCAGGCAGTAGGCGGTGTGAATGAAAAAATTGAAGGCTTTTTTGATGTTTGTCAGCACCGGGGACTAAACGGTGAACAAGGAGTGATTATTCCTAAATCCAATGTCCGCCATCTGGTGTTAGATAAAGCGGTCGTGGACGCAGTCAAAAAAGGCCAGTTTGCTATATACAGTGTGGAAACTGTTGACGACGCACTGGAGTTGCTGATGGAAAAAGAAGCAGGGGCATTGTCAAGTCGTGGTCGTTATCCAAAAAATACCATTAACGACCTGGCAGTTAAGCGATTGTATCAAATTGCCTGTACGGTTAATGGCGGTGAGGAGTAACCCGGCTAAGGTGCAACGGGCTGATCAGCAGCCCGCACACCGGTATGCCAAAGGCCGTTATTTAGGCTGCATGCGCAACGCGCCATCCAGGCGGATGGTCTCGCCGTTTATATAACTGTTCTGACAAATATGTTGTGCCAGTTGGGCAAATTCACCGGGACTACCAAGGCGAGCCGGGAACGGGACGTTAGCGCCTAGTGCGTCCTGCACGGGTTGAGGCATAGCCGTCAGCAACGGGGTAGCCATGACACCGGGTGCAATACTGTTTACCCGAATTCCCAACGCCGCCAGATCTCTGGCCATAGGCAACGTTAACCCTATTATTGCCGCTTTACTTGCTGCGTAAGCCGTTTGGCCAATTTGCCCTTCGTAACCGGCAATAGAAGCGGTATTAATGATCACCCCGCGTTCGCCGGTATCGGCATCCGGCGTATTTTCAGCCATTTTTGCCGCTGCCAGTCGGGCCACGTTATAGGTGCCGCTTAGATTAATGGCCATGGTCTGATTAAAGCGCTCAAGACTGGCTGGCTCACCGACCTTGTTAAGTACCCGTTCGGCAGGCGCGATACCAGCACAGTTAATACAAAAGTGAACGGCACCAAAGGCGTTTACTGCACTGTCGATTGCCGCTGAAATAGCCGCTTCACTGGTGACATCCGCGTTAACGAATAACGCTTTGTCTGGACCTATTGCAGTTTGTTGTGCAGCACCGGCCTCACTATTTATATCTATCAGCACAACGTTGGCACCTGCGGATACCAGTTGTTTGGCCACCGCCAGGCCCAGCCCTGAACACCCACCGGTGATCACAGCTGTTTGATTGGCTATCTGCATTTCGACTCCGAATGTTGTTAGTAAAATGTTAACTTCATTTTACCTAACGTTTACGGAAAGGGAATGTATGAGAGGGTGAAGCGGTAACTTATTTTGGCAACTGAATTTTACACTCGTCGCTGGGACGATACAAAATCAGGGTGTGACCAATGACCTGAAGCTTTTCGCTGTTGGTTTCACGAATAATGGCATCCATGATCAGTGATTTTTCCTCACGATCGTCAGTCGGTACTTTTACCTTGATTAATTCGTGATGATTCAGGGCGTTGTCAATTTCAGCCAGAACGCCTTCGGTTAAGCCATTGCCGCCAAGCTGGACAACGGGTTTTAATGGGTGGGCTAACCCTTTAAGGAATTGCTTTTGTTTATTTGAAAGTTTCATTATTCAGTTTTTCTTACAATTTAAGTGCAAAGTCTGTCTTGAAAAAACGTATTCTAACGCCATCTCGACTACAATCCTAACGAGATTGTGCGGTAAAGACAAAAAAGACGCTTCCGGCAGTACCAATGGTTGAATAATTGAACATGTAGCCTGGTTATGTGTTTATCAAGCCTGAAGGTAAACCGGGGTGGATAAAAACTTTTCACGATCAAATTGACCACAATAAGTGGCTGAGCCGTAATAACAGGGTGAGCAAGTCAGTAAGATCTGACTGCAATGCTGACTAAGAGCGGACAGTTAGTTACCTGGCCAACTGAGCGATGAGGGTTTTTTACCAGGCATGGATTCAGCGCGACAATGGGTTGGAACCTGGCAGCAAATTTGCAGTCTTATGCGTTGTATGAGGAGAGAGTTAAAATGGTTTTTTCAGCGTTACCAGTACAAAGTTTAAACCGTTGCAATACGCGTAGTGGATCTCCCCGGAGCGCGTTGTAGAGAAGCGTATTAGGTAGCAAGCGTCTATAAAGTATAGTAGGCTTAGGTATCGCGTTTTTGAGACACTCACCGGTAGTTTTTAGTGGCGCAATTTGGCGTCACACTGGGACCGGATGATTTTTACAGAGGTTAGTAGCATTGAGCGACATGGCAAAAAACTTAATCTTGTGGTTGGTGATCGCAGTAGTTTTAATGGCGGTTTTCCAGAGTTTTTCTCCCAGCGAATCCGGCCGGGCACAAACTGACTACACCACATTCCTAAAAGAAGTAAAGCAGGGCACGATTCGCGAAGTGCGCATTAGTAACGAAACTAATGAAATTCGTGGTGTAAAGCGTTCCGGTGAGACCTTTAAAACGGTTGTGCCTTACTTTGACGATCAGTTAATTTCTGACCTGGTCAAACAAGACGTGCGTGTTTACGGTGAACCACCAGAGCAACCGTCAATTCTGACGTCCATATTCATTTCGTGGTTCCCAATGCTGCTGTTAATTGCGGTGTGGATATTCTTCATGCGACAAATGCAGGGTGGCGGTGGCCGTGGGGCTATGTCATTTGGCAAGAGTAAAGCGCGTTTGCTCAGCGAAGATCAAATCAAAACCACGTTTGCCGATGTGGCCGGTTGTGACGAAGCGAAAGAAGACGTGTCTGAGTTGGTGGATTTCCTGCGTGATCCTTCTAAATTCCAGAAACTCGGCGGCAAAATTCCTAAAGGCGTGCTAATGGTTGGTCCTCCCGGGACCGGTAAAACCCTGTTAGCGAAAGCCATTGCCGGTGAAGCAAAAGTACCGTTCTTCACCATATCCGGTTCCGACTTCGTTGAAATGTTTGTTGGGGTTGGTGCCTCACGGGTTCGTGACATGTTTGAACAAGCCCGCAAAGCAGCACCTTGTATCATTTTTATCGATGAAATTGACGCCGTAGGTCGCCAGCGTGGTGCGGGTCTGGGTGGCGGTCACGACGAACGCGAACAGACACTCAACCAAATGCTGGTTGAAATGGATGGGTTTGAAGGTCACGAGGGCATTATTGTTATTGCCGCAACGAACCGCCCTGACGTACTAGATCCGGCTCTGCTGCGTCCTGGACGTTTTGACCGTCAGGTGGTCGTTGGTCTGCCGGATATTCGCGGCCGTGAACAAATTCTGAAAGTTCACGTACGCAAAGTACCTATTGCCGATGACGTTGAGCCTTCAGTGATTGCCCGTGGCACGCCAGGTTTCTCTGGTGCTGATCTGGCAAACCTGGTGAATGAGGCGGCATTATTCGCAGCCCGTGCCAACCGTCGACTGGTGTCGATGGAAGAGTTTGAAAAAGCCAAAGACAAAATCATGATGGGCTCTGAGCGTAAGTCAATGGTGATGTCTGAAGAAGAGAAAACCATGACGGCCTATCACGAAGCGGGTCACGCAATCGTTGGTCGCATGGTGCCAGAACACGATCCGGTTTACAAAGTGTCGATTATTCCGCGCGGCCGTGCATTGGGTGTAACCATGTATCTGCCGGAGCAGGATCGGGTTAGCCACACCAAGCAACATCTTGAGAGTATGATTTCAAGCCTGTTTGGCGGACGTCTGGCCGAGCAAATCATTTATGGTTCGGAAAAAGTGACTACCGGTGCGTCTAATGATATCGAGCGGGCCACTGACATCGCCAGAAAGATGGTGACGCAGTGGGGACTGTCGGACAAGATGGGTCCAATGCTTTACGCCGAAGAAGAAGGCGAAGTGTTCTTGGGTAAATCCATGTCGAAAGCATCCAGTATGTCTGACGACACTGCCCGTGCAATTGATGCGGAAATTAAGTCAGTCATTGACCGCAACTATGACCGGGCTCAGAGCATCCTTGAAGAAAATATCGACATCCTGCATTCAATGAAAGATGCACTCATGAAGTATGAGACGATTGATGCCAAACAGATTGATGATCTGATGGCACGTCGTGATGTGCGGGCGCCAGCCGGTTGGGACGACCGTCCATCAAGTGGCGATAAGCCAAGTGGTGGTACCCCCAGCAAGGAAGGTGAAATTACCGACGACGGCGTAGACAAATCGTCAGTGGGTAAACCTGGTGACCTGCCGGGCTAAGCCCAGGCCAATTAAATAAAAGCGCCGGCAGTCCCGGCGCTTTTTTGTATTTACTCTGACATATTATCCGCTATGCAAATCAGATCGATAACATTATCTACCTCTCAACCCCAGGTGATGGGGATCCTCAATGTGACGCCGGACTCGTTTTCTGATGGTGGTCAACATAATAGTTTACAGGCCGCGCTCGAACAGGCCAGGGCGATGGAACAAGCCGGCGCAACCATTATTGATATCGGCGGCGAGTCAACCAGGCCCGGCGCCCCGGATGTTAGCCTGGAAGAAGAGTTAGAGCGCGTTGTGCCGGTTGTTGAAGCACTGCGGGCACAATCTGATATTGTGATATCAATCGACACCAGTAAAGCCCTGGTTATGCGTGAAGCGCTGGCCGCAGGCGGTGACCTGATTAACGACGTGCGGGCATTACAGGAGCCAGGTTGTCGGGAAGTTGTGGCTGAATTCGGCGTGCCCGTCTGTCTGATGCACATGCAGGGGCAGCCTAGAACCATGCAGGCTTCCCCGCAGTACGATGATTTATTTGAAGACATCGACCGGTTTTTTACAGAGCAGATTGCGGCTTGCGAGAAAGTGGGTATCAGCCGGGATAAAATCCTGCTTGACCCCGGGTTTGGCTTCGGTAAAACTCTTGAGCATAACTATCAGTTATTGAACAAACTTGAGCGATTCCACCGGTTTAATATGCCGTTACTGGTGGGCATGTCGCGCAAATCCATGATAGGGAATTTAACCGGTCAGCCCGTGGATAAACGGTTGGCGGGTAGTTTAGCAGTGGCAACCCTTGCGGCACTGAAAGGTGCGCAAATAATAAGAGTACACGACGTCGCCGAGACGGCTGATGTGGTGAAAGTTGCCAGCTTTATTAATGCATTATAATTAGGAACAGTTTGATGGGCGCTAGAAAATATTTTGGTACTGACGGTATCCGCGGCAAAGTGGGCGAGAGCGCGATTAACCCGGAATTTGTGATTAAGTTAGGCTGGGCCGCCGGTAAAGTGCTGGCCGGTCATGGCACCAACAAAGTACTGATTGGTAAAGACACGCGCATTTCCGGTTACATGCTGGAATCGGCGCTGGAAGCGGGCTTATCCGCAGCGGGTATCAACAGTGGTCTGCTGGGCCCCATGCCAACGCCAGCCATTGCTTATTTGACGAAAACCTTTCGCTCAGAAGCCGGGATTGTCATTAGTGCGTCGCACAATCCCTATTACGACAATGGCATAAAGTTTTTCTCATCTGATGGCTTTAAGCTCGATGACGATATCGAAATAGCCATTGAAGAAATGATGGATAAACCAATGACTTGCGTGGCGTCAAACAAGCTGGGTAAAGCTACCCGTATTAATGATGCGGCAGGCCGTTACATAGAATATTGTAAAGGTACGTTTCCTTCCGAATTGTCACTGCAGGGGTTGAAAGTCGTGGTGGACTGCGCCCATGGTGCAACCTATCACATTGCGCCGAATGTGCTTGCTGAACTAGGGGCGGAAGTGATTGAACTTGGCACCAAACCGAACGGACTGAATATTAACGAAGGTGTTGGCGCCACCAGTATGCGTTCTACGGTTGAGGCAGTGCTGGAGCACAACGCCGATTTGGGCTTCGCGCTGGATGGGGATGGCGATCGTATAATGATGGTAGACCACCTGGGTAATGTCATTGATGGCGACCAGGTACTCTTCATTATTGCCCGGGATGCATTGAAGAGCGGGCGGCTTAATGGCGGCGGCGTGGTAGGGACTCTGATGAGTAACCTCGGTCTTGAGCTGGCTCTGAATAAGCTTGGTGTTCCTTTTGAGCGCTCTAAAGTTGGCGACCGTTATGTAATGGAATTACTGCAGCAGAAAAACTGGACCATCGGTGGTGAAAATTCAGGTCACGTACTTAACCTTAACCTGGCCTCAACCGGTGATGGTATTATTGCCGGTTTACAGGTTATTTCAGCCATGTTGCGTGCCAATATGACACTACACGACCTTGCCGGCGGTTTTGATAAATTTCCGCAAACCCTGGTCAACGTACGTTTTGAAAATCCGGAAAGTGATCCGCTAAACAGTGATGAAGTGCTGACAGCCAAAGCAGAAGCGGAAACCGCGCTGGGTAAACAGGGTCGCGTATTACTGCGCAAGAGTGGTACTGAACCCTTAATTCGGGTTATGGTTGAGTCTGATGACGAACTGGCTTCTACGACCTGGGCGGAGAAAATCGCCGATGCTGTTCGTAATGTGTCCAGTTAGTCTGTTTTAGCTCAATATTTTACGGTTTTTTACTTGTATAATCGTAAGGGAATAGTTAATATCACGCCCGCTTTGACGCCGGGATGAAGTCAAACACAGTTGGAAGACGATACATGAGAAAGCCAATCGTAGCTGGAAACTGGAAGATGAACGGCAGCCGTTCATTGGTCAATGAATTTTCAACACTGATGGATGGTGTTGACAGTACGGCAGTGCAGGTCATCGTTTGTCCGCCAGCTTGCTATCTTGGTGAGTTTAGTGGCGTTGATTTCGCGCTGGGTGGTCAAACCCTGAGTGAGCTTGATAATGGCGCTCACACTGGTGACATCTCTGCGCAAATGTTGCTTGAAGTTGGTTGTCAGTATGTGATTGTTGGTCACTCTGAACGACGTGATGACCATGGCGAGTCAAGCGAACTGGTTGCTCAAAAAGCAGCAAAAGCCATTGCCAGTGGCCTGATACCTATTATTTGTATTGGTGAATCATTGGCAACCCGCGAGAGCGGTGAGCTGGAGAGCTTTTTGGCGGCTCAGATGGACGCCTTAACGGCGTTAATGACAGCTGAACAGTTGCAACAGGCGGTAATTGCCTATGAGCCAATTTGGGCAATAGGCACCGGTGTTACAGCAACACCAGAGCAGGCACAAGAAGTTCATGCGTTTATCCGCAGCCATCTGGCAAACTTCGACAAGCCGCTGGCTTCGATGATGCAAATCCTTTATGGTGGCAGCGTTAAAGCATCGAATGCGAAAGAATTATTTGCTCAGCCGGATATCGACGGTGGTTTGATTGGCGGAGCAAGCCTGAAAGTAGAAGAATTTAGACAAGTTTGCCAGGCGGCAGGCTAACGAGGATAGAAAATGATTTATCAAGTGCTTTTGGTTGCATACCTGATTGTAGCACTGCTGTTAATCGGCTTTGTGTTGATTCAACAGGGTAAAGGTGCCGACATGGGTGCATCATTTGGTGCCGGTGGTTCAAACACCGTATTCGGTTCCGGTGGTTCAGGTAACTTTATGACCCGCACCACGGGTATTTTAGCGACGTTGTTCTTTGTTATCAGTCTGGTACTGGGAAGCATCACAGCCAAGCGTGAACAAGCACCTGATGAGTGGGAAAACCTGGAAGTTCCTGCAACCCAGCAGGCTGCGCCATCAGACACTGATGTGCCGGCTGTACCGGTAGAAGAACCTGCGGGTGATACGCCTAACTAAGGGCGAAAGAAACGATTTTGCGGAAGTGGTGGAATTGGTAGACACGCCATCTTGAGGGGGTGGTGGCTTCGGCCGTGCGGGTTCAAGTCCCGCTTTCCGCACCAAATAAAAAAACCACCCAACTGGGTGGTTTTTTTATGTCTGAAGCGTAATCAAACAACGGATGAAGCTAATGAATTCCACGGTGATGTTTGTGCTTGCCGTACTACTGCCGCCACTGGCGGTATACTTAACCTCTGGCCCTGGAAACCGATTCTGGCTGAACCTGGTGCTGACAATGCTCGGCTTTGTACCAGGTGTTCTGCATGCTTTGTATACGGTGATTACAAGTCGTCAGGTTTAAGCTGAATCGCTGTGTGCACGCCATACAAAGCGTGACAGTATAACCAACAGGCAAACCGAGATGAGCAGTAATACGAGTCCCGCCATCAGTATCCCGTAGCTGCTTTTTTGCAGCGGTGACAGCAGCAGATACAGCTGCGTAATCACCGGGATGGTTAACATTAAATACGTTGCCAGTTTCAGAATCTTCATCTTTACTATTCGCTTAAGCCAGTTCGCTCATTTCTTCACGGTAAGCTTCGCCGAGGTCTTTTTTCTGTTTTTCCTTAAGAATACGACCGGCAATCTGGAAGAATTCCTGCTCTTCGTCATCAAGGTGATGCTCAACCTGTTCTTTTAACTGTTTTAAAAAACGTAACCATGCCGGTGAGCTAAACTCGGTGTCGTCAAGCTTTTCAACCAGCTCGTCGATTTCATGGTGCTCAGCAATGCCGTGACGGGTTAATTCAACCGCGTTATCGTCTTCCATTAATGGCATATAAAAATGGCGTTCTTCTGCCGTGGCGTGACGTTCCAGTTGATCTTTAAGTTCATCAAAATACTCCCGACGTGCCGCGGTATCACCGTGGGTCTCCACCAGAATTTTGAGTAATAAACGTTGTTTTTCATGATCCTGACGCAAGGCTTCAAAAATTGTCATTAGACGCTCCTGTTTAAACTAATTTGAGTAAGTAAGGTTATTACAGGTTAGGTTTGCAAAACTCGCGCCTTTTTTTAAGTTGCTGATTTTATTGTATATTAGTGGTTTTTATTCGCGGGGAGGGGAGTGTCAAGGGTAATATTTACCCTTGATGATGTAATCTGGAAACGTTATTCGCTGACGCTATAATTTTCATCAAAACGTTTAGCATCGGCCAATATGTTGAGGCTTCTGGCCTGACATTTAACCGTGATCTGGCGGGAGGTGTAAGTCTCTCCGTCAATGACATAGGTCTGTTCTTGTGGCAGGTCAATACTGACGTGACGGGCCCGTTTGTGATGGATGATTTGCGAAGACTGTTTGGACTGTTTATTGCCGAACACAAGTTCAGCTACGGTAAACAGCGGCATATCGTCTTCAGTAGGGGTCAGCCAGGTAATGTCCAGCTCACCGTCGGTCATATCAGGGAGGTCGCCGCCCTGGGCCAGTGCAGTACTTAACGGTGCCGCGTTGGCAATAACGAATGACGGCGTGTTTAACTCAAAGGTTTCATCGTCAATGGTGACGGTCAGTTTCTGCGGGCTGCTGGTATTCATTGCCTTCCAAAGTCCTTCCAGGTAGGCCATTTGACCGCCGCTATTTTTTTCTTCGCGGTCGGCATGTTCTATCATCTGAGATTCAAAGCCAATGGCAGAGACCAGTAACATCAGTTTACCGTTACATTCGGCCGTATCGACTGGCGTGTACTGTTGCTCACAAATCACTTCACAGGCGCGGGTAATTGGGGTGAGTTTACTGCGCAGACCATAAACAATCTGACTAAGAGCATTCGCCGTACCGAGTGGAATAATGCCAAGCACTTTTTCATGCTCACGGGTTACCGTTGCCACTTCGGTAACCGTGCCATCACCGCCGCAGGCAATCAGAATTTCGTTGCCAGCAGAAATGGCCTGGCGGGCCTGCCAGGTAGCGTCGAGTTCCGGTGTGGTTTCATAAATAGTGACTCTGAACTGACCGTTCAGGTGCGACAGAATTTCATTCTTATACTCAGCCCACTTACCGCCGCCTGCTACGGGGTTTGCGATCAGTGCCAGCTGAGTATTAAGTTTTAAGCGTCCGCGCTGTTTCACGGCCGACAGGCTCTTTAGCTGTCGCTTGTTCAGCCGCGCGGTGGCGCGTACAGATTGAATTTTATTCATCACATCAACAATGGACAGCGTATCGTTTCTGGCCAGCAGGTAGGCGGCCATTACCAGCACAGAGCGTCCTCTTCCTAATGCGCAATGAACCAGCACTTTACGGCCATCCCGAATGTGCTGATCAATCCAGTTTAGTGTCAGGTGAAGTTGCTCAATGGTTGGGCTGGTATGGTCGAGTACCGGAATGTTGAGGTAGTCCACATCATAGCGGTAACTGGTCCAGTCAAGGCTGTCGAACTCAGCGGTAACGTCAAGGATGCAGTCAATACCCTGGCTTTTGAGTTTTTCAATGTCGCTACTAACCAGTCGGGTCCCGAGATACAGCTGGTTTTCTACTTTCTGGATATTAGGTACCTTGTTGGTTTTTCGCGCATAATAGTTATAGGCCTGTGCCCCCAGCAGAAAAGGAATAAACAACCAGCGAACATACCACGGAATTCGGCCATCAGCCCGTTTTCTGAATAGTTCTGGGTAGTGGCTGAGGTAGGCCACGCATACTGCAAATAAGGAAGCTGCTGTCCAAATCACCGGCACGTTTATCCACCAGTAGGGTACAAATGCCGCAACGACACAAAGTAAAATGCCAGCTAACAGGTAATACTTCACCATCTTCATTGGATATTCTCTCCCTTTAGTGAACCCACAAACGTCAGCGCCGTATCAGTTACAGCTATTTAATTAAAGCTGAATGAATACAAATATTGTGCCGGGCGCCAGGTAAAGAGAGGTTACTAATTGTTTAAGTTAATTAATTTCATTGGATTTCAGGCTTGTTGGTGGCTGCTTATTTTATTTGAGGATCAGTATTGGTGGGCGGTTGCCGGGCTGCTTGTTGCTCATGTCTTTTTCGTTCGGTCGTCTGCTGTGGAACTGGCAGTTGTGGCAGTGGTGGCGCTAACAGGTGTAGTTATTGATAGCCTGCTAGCTTTGTCTGGTGTGTATATTTTTTCCGGCGCCGGGCAATTCTTACCGATCCCAATGTGGTTGATTGTGTTGTGGCTGGCTTTTGCTTCCACTATCAGGCACAGCCTGGCTTATCTCAGTGAACATTATGTACTGGCGGCTTTCCTCGGGGCCGTGGGCGGTACACTAAGTTATATCGGTGGTATGAAGCTTGGGGCGGTGGCTTTTGGCCACGGGTTTTATGCCACGGTGATCCTGCTTGGCGGTATTTGGGCATGCCTTATGCCTGTGATCTTTTTGCTGAGCCAACGCGTTGAAGCCGTAACCGAACGGCTTATTGGCAATGACACATTCCAAATCACGAAGGAGAAGTTATGACACCCTTGTCGATGGTAACAGGAGGCAACCGTGGGATCGGTTTTGCGATTGCCGCAGGATTACTCAAGCTGGGTCATAAGGTATTACTGGTCGCCCGGGACGAAGAAGAAGCAGAGCAAGCCTGCGCTGAACTTAATGGCGATGTGCATCCCATCGTTATGGATATCACCGCGCAAGCCGGTATGGAAGATGCGCTGACCCGCGCTGTTGCAGTTTACGGTAACGTGGATATCTTAATTAACAATGCCGGCGTTATGCACAGCGATGAACTCGCTGATCTAGACCCGGGTGACTGGCAAATGGCCTTTGATGTGCATGTAAAAGGGCCAGCTGCGCTCACCAAAGCATTGTTGCCGGCAATGTTAGACAATAACTATGGCAGGATTATCAATGTTTCAAGCGGCTACGGAAGCTTTGCAGAAAAGCTCCAGGGTCCTCCCGCTTATGCTGTGTCTAAAGCAGCGCTTAATGCACTGACTGTGAAAACAGCGGCCTCAGTGCCCACGGGCAAAAACGTTAAGGTGAATGCTATGTGCCCTGGCTGGGTTCACACGCGGATGGGCGGTTCGAGTGCGCCCCTGTCACCCGAGGAAGGCGCTGATACGGCTATCTGGCTGGCCAGTCTGGATGAAGACAGCCCCCATGGCATGTTCTTCAGAAAGCGTAAACCTATCTCATGGTAAACCTGCTTTGCCAGTGTGAATATTTTTCACACTGGCAGGTATTTCTGCCTGTCTGCGGTAACTAAATTGTGGTCCTTAGCTCTTTTGTTGTTTCTATATTTTTGAAAAATAAAGATTAATTGATATTTTTTGAATTGGCGTCAGGTTTGCATTATGGGTTGCAAGTACCAACCCATAATGCAAAGCCGAAGGTGGAAATGACCTGGCAGTTTTGAAAGGAGAAATATCAGTGAGTGAGACTTTAGCAATGTCTGTCAGTGCAGGCAGCCATGAAAGCCCAGTGGTTACTCAGGAGCATTATCAGCCATCGATCGTTTCCGTGGGTGTGGTGCTGTATGAATGGAATGAGGCGGTTCGACAGCGCGTTCATCGTCTGGGCGCGCAACTGGGCAACAGTGGACTCAAAATTCAATTACTCACGCACTCCGATATTGTCAGAAAAGAGGATAAATCCAAAGGCCTTGACGGTTTGATTTTTCAACTTCCGCCTGACGCTGCCAGTCCACTGGCGAAACGATTTGAAATGATTTTCAGGCATTGCCGGCAGGAATTATTGACCGAATGTGATGCTGTCTCTTATACACATCTCCGAGCCCACGAGA